>JAHKLV010000079.1 GCA_020854925.1 Candidatus Methanofastidiosia archaeon
ACCGGGTGCGCATGCGGGGGACGCCGTAGCGCTGCCGTTTTCGTACTTCGCGCCGTCCAGGGTCATGGACCCCGGTGCGGGGGGCGTCTCGTGTGTCGGTGAGACGTACACGTTTGGTCATCGGCGCGCGGATGGACCCAGATAGGGTTGCCCTCTACCGATTCGATGCGGCGCACCCTGTGGTATGGGATATATGCTATCAGCCCGTCCCTTCTACGGATGGAGAAGTCCGAGGTGTGGTATCCCTCTATCTCTGAGGCCATGACCCACCGCTCGTCACGGAGAGCGCCACGGTGCCGGTAGACGACCCTGAAGTCCATGCCGGTGAAGGCGGGATTCCACCGCAAATTATTGAGCATTTCCCGGGCCCGCATGCCGGTTCCTACGTGATTGCGTTATTTGTAGCTGTCGGTATCGGGGAGGTGACGGGGCAGGCTCACCCCAGCGAAAACCTTTTAAGCCACGATTAAAAACATAGGTTGATTTTTCGCGCCGGGGTCGCCTAGCGGCTTGGCCGTGGACTGCAGATCCACTCACAGGAGTTCGAATCTCCTCCCCGGCTCCAATGCTTTTTTATAGTCCTCTCCGCATGTCTTTCCATGAGCGAGCGATCAGTTTCCAACACCTATGCAGCCATGTTTGCCCTCATAGACATCCAGGAGCTGTGGCGCAGGACGCGCCCCACCCATACGCTTTCAGAAGGCGACAAGGCGGAGCTGGCGTCGCTGCTGGCCACAGTGAGGGCGGCGCTCGACGCCATCGAGGAGGAGATGCGGTGACCTTTTCCTGTGGCGTATCCGAACGCATGGTGGAGGAGCTTTATCTCAACATCAATCCGCTCCAGACCGCGGGAAAGACGCATGCCGAGACCCGCAAGGCCATTTTTTCCTGGATTGACGGCTATGCCGTATGCGACGCCTGCAAGGGGTCGCTGCGCACCATGGACAAGCCACCCATCCGCGCGTTCCTTGCCGATGTTTCGGCATTTCTCGGGATGGAGGACGCCATGCTCACCAACGGCGCCCGGGAGGCGAAGTTTGCCGTTATCCACTCCCTGACAGAACCGGGCGACTGGATAGTGGCCGATGGAAACGCGCACTACTCGACCCTTGTCGCCGCCGAGCGCAACAGGGTCGACGTCGTGCGGACGGCCACGGCCGGCGCCCCCACCTACGAGGTGACGCCCGAGCACTTTGCCGAGGCCCTCGATACGGCGGAAGATGCACGGGGCACCCCGCCCGCTCTGGCAATTGTCACCCATGTGGACGGAAGCTACGGAAACGTGGTGGACGCCGCGGGCATCGCGAAGGTCTGCCACGACCGGGGCGTGCCCGTGCTTCTCAACACCGCGTACTCCACGGGGCGCATGCCCGTTTCAGGTAAGGAGCTCGGCGTGGACTTCATTGCATGTTCCGCGCACAAGTCGTGGGCGACCGGCGGCGGCAACGCCGGCATCCTCGCCTTGTCCGGGGCGTACCGAGACCGCGTGTTGCGCTACTCCGTGGACAATCCGGTAAAACCCCTTGAAACGCTTGGCTGTTCCACCCGTGGGTCGGCCGTGGTGGCGCTCATTGCCGCGTTCCCGTATGTCCGCGAGCGGGTATCCCATTGGGATAGGGAGGTGGCACACGCGCAGATGATCGTGAAGATGCTTGAGGATGCGGGAGGGTTTTTCATACTCGGCACCCGCCCGAAGCGCCATGACCTCATCGCCATGGAGACGCCCGCCTACGACGAGATAGCGAAGACGCACAAGAAGCGGGGATACTTCCTTGCCAAGGACCTCAAGGCATGCGGCATCGTCGGTATCAAGCCAGGAAGGACAAAGCAGTTCAAGTTTTCCTCCTTTGGCCTCACCGACGACCAGGCACGCTACCTTGCAGAAACATTTATAGACATCAAGGACCGATATGATACCAGGTGAACACGTGGACAAGAAAGCCATCGCCCTTCTCTCCGACGGCATCGACAGCCCCGTGGCCTGCCATCTCGCATTGAAGCAGGGGTACGACCTTGTTGCCATCACCTACGACAACGAGCTGTTTTCCTCGCCTGAGAATCTTGAGATAACGAAGCGCATCCTCATGCGCCTTTCCGAGTTGCACGAGCGCCCCATGAAGCTGTACGTCATCAAGAACGGGGAGAACCTCCGGCAGATCATCGGCACCCTCTCGCCGCGGACCCGCTCGTATGTCTGCGTGCTCTGCAAACGCGCCATGGTGCGGCTCGCCAACGATATCGCCGAGCGCGAGGGCGCGGCGTATCTGGTAACGGGTGAAAATCTTGGGCAGGTCGCTTCGCAGACGCTTGACAACATGATCGTCATCTCAAAGGCAAGCAAGCGCCACATCATACGGCCGCTCTTGTGCATGGACAAGCTAGAGATAGAGAAAATAGCCAAGGAAATCGGGACGTACGAGCTTTCCATCGAGCCGAAGGGCGGATGCGGTGCTGTGCCCCGTTATCCCCAGACCCACGCCGACAGCCTCCTTGTGGAGGAGCTGGAAAAGGACATCGAGCTCATGCTGGAGCTCGAATGACGGCGCTGCTATCGTTTTGTTCCCTGCAGCATCCGCACCAGGTAGACGCCGGTGTACAGGATGAGCGATATGGTTGCAAGGTTATACAGGAAGTTGCTGCCAAGCTCCTTGAGTGACGGTTCCAAGACCGCGAGGAGGCTTATGGCGACGACGATGGATATCATGAGGGCGAGCTTGATGCACATGCGGAAGTCCCATACCATCGTGTCCTTCCTGACGAGGGGAAACGTTATGACCAGGATGACCAAGGGGGGAAACATGAGGGCTAGAAACGAGCCCACGACGAGGAAGCCAATGAGGAGCAGCGGCGGGAAGTCGGGCCGTACGTCCCTTCCTTCCAA
>JAHKLV010000233.1 GCA_020854925.1 Candidatus Methanofastidiosia archaeon
CGGCGTGACTTCCTTGCCGAGACGCTTCTCGAGGATGTTGTGTGCCATGTCCATACCAACGATGACGGTCCTGCGGATGTCGTCCCACAGCTGCTGCATCGCCGCGTTGTTCACGAAGTGGAGGTCATCCATGTCAACGATGTAGTCCGTGTGGTTGAGCTGGTAGGGCATGAGAAGCCTCTGACCCATGGCAAGACCGACGTCAGGGTTGTAGGCTGGGATGCCACGCTCTGCAGCGATCTTGTTCGCGGATTCGACGAAGGCCGTCTTGGACTTGGACTGCTTCCATGTTCCGTAGTTGTAGAACGTGGTCTTCTTGTCCTCGGGCTTCTCCTTGAACTTCTTTTCCATGGCATTAATGTATAACTTTCTGCTTTCCATTTACTGTCCCTCCCTGTTCACGCTCATGTATCCACCAAAGGTCCTGCCCCAGTGGACGGCGTTGACGATGTCAAGGACTTCCTGGTCTTCGCGGACCGAGACGCCGTCGGCGCGGAACATCGTGGTCATCTTCTCGAGTTCCTCATCAGCAAGCGGCTTTCCGACAGACACGGCGCGGTCGATGGGCTCGCCCACCATGTTCTTTACATATTTGACCTCGCCGGAGACTTCGTCGTACATGTAGCGGCGCATGGCGTCGAACATGAGGCCGTTCTCGTCAAGACGCACGGCGTGGCCGTGGACCGTCCTGCCGCGGATACCCGTCCTGGCTGGGTCGAAGAGTTCCGTTTCGATGAGCTCCTTGGCGTACTTTTCTACATCGCGCTCGCGGGCCTCGATGATCTGCCTGCCTGAGAGGGTACCGGTGTCTATACCGCGGTACCGGTGATAGTATGCCCACGCACGCTGGTAGGGGGTGATAGGGGCAAAGTACACCGAGTCGGTAAACTGGACATACCGTATCCTGTCGCCGGCCTTCGCACCCTCTGTGGGTTCGACAAGCTCGCGAATGATGCAGTCCGGCTCGCCAAGCTCGTCGAGCGGCGGGTGCACGCTCTTAAAGTCCTCTCCCGGGGCCCGGTGGCCGAGGACCAGCACGATGTCCTCATCGGAGAGTGACCGAAGCTGCTTGAGCTTGTAGGTCGGGTCCATGTATTTCTTCCTGTTCTGTGAAATGACGGTGCTGCCAGGAACAAACTGTGCCTTATACTTCATAATTTTCATTCCTCCTTAACTCCAAAGCTCGAAGGTGGTCGCCGGTGGTCGGTCGCGTCTTGCTAAACCGCCCACGCGTGATGTCATAGCCGAAGGGAAACACCGTGTCGCACACCGCACTGACGGCTGCAACTGTTTCCTCGTCTTCAGTTTCCATCTCAACCCATATCCATCCGATACGGTAGTCCTCGTTGTTATGGGCTGTAAAGCCCTTGTACTCAACGTTGACAATGTTCGGAACGTTCCGTAGCAGGTCGAAGAATCGTCCTGCGGTTGCTTCCGAGATGAGCCGATTGGGAAATACACGAAGCTCGGGTTTGACGTCCATGGCAGAAACCCCTTAAAGCCCTCCCTTGATCTTTACGGCTGCTTCTGCAACGTACTTGAGCGGCTGGTTGAACTCAGGCACCTTTGACAGCACTTCCTTGAAAAGACCGGAAGTCAGTTCTGGGGAGAACATCTGTGTCCCTGCGTCAAGGGCCATACCTGCTGCGATGGCGGGGATGACGTAGCCCTTGGAGTGCCTGGTCACGACGTGGTTGCCGTTGAAGATACCTGGTCCGCCTCCACCGTAGATGGAGTGGCTGAAGAAGGACATACCGACAGAGGTACCATGCGCCCTGCCGAAGTCGACACCAGGCAGGCTGGTCTCGTGCTCGATAAGGTCGTTGTAGTACAGAATCGTCGATGGGATTGCCTGGGCTGCACGCATGGCGCCGCAGTTGACCATGACGGCCGCCTGCATGCCGGCTGCAGCATATGCGTTCCACTTGGAGGTGTCCTTGGTGTTGTACACCCTGTAACCTGACGGGAGTTTCTTTTCCTCGTAGATGACCTTGTCCTCAATGGCTCGTCCGACGAGGGACTCGATAACGTTACCGACGGTGCCCTTGCCGTTCTCCTTGACGAGGTCAAGCACGAGGTTGTCGGCGTTGAGGCCCTGGTATGCGAGGCCGAGCAGGTGCTGGCGCTCGAAGGCTCCAAAGGCGTCACCCATCTCGTACATGGCGGTCTGCTCAAAGATGGCAGCGAGAGCCGATGCGTCCATGGCGCGCTTGTCGGTAATGGCAACGATGTGGTTTACCATGATGTTGCGGAGCGCGTAGCCGAGGCCTTCGTTCATCTGCGGCACGTCAAGAATGGTCTTGATGTTTGCACCGGCGAGATTGACGGTCTGCGGGTAGTTTCCCCAGACGGCGGCCTTCACGAGGTCAACGTCGAACATGGACACATCGAACTCGTCGATGATAGCCTGGACGACGGCTGCACCTGCCGCGGTGATACCTGCGGTGTACTCGGCCTGTATGCGCTGCGTGGGCACCTCGATGAGCAGGCGCTTTCCGCTTGAGATGAGCTCAACGCGCGTGGCGTCTCCCTCTTCCACCTTGATGATGTCGTTCACACGTGCCCTGACGGCTTCTGCGTTTTCGACAATGGGAAGGTCAACACCCCTGCCAAGAATCTGGTACTTTCCGAACTTGGCCTTTGCCATTGACTTTTGAATGGCCTCAAGGTCCACTGCCACTGTTCTCTGCACGAGAGAGATAATGGATTTAATAGCAGGGTTCTTGAGAGGGCTGATCGCTTCGAGAGGAACATCGGCTTCGATGAGTTTTCCTCTGTTGTCATAAAGATCTATCTTATCTTGATACTTTGGCATCAAAATTTCCCTCCTATATCACTAGCCTCTAAAGGGAAAAAAGCACCCTCCATAAGGCTTCGCTATTACGATACCCTCAGCGTTTATAAAGTTTTTCCAATTGTAGGCTAACGGGCACTGGATTAATATATATAAATAAAAGGAATTCAAAAAATAAAGATAGATAAGGATAATTATGTCTCTAAAAGAAGGTAGACGGTATCACCTTCCTTTAGTGCCCGTAATCCCTCGATATTGTCTAGTTTTCCCACGATGTTTGTATGGGAAAAATCTTCTCCCGTTGGCCCGTACTCCGTGCTGTCCCCGAATCGGATGCCGATGGTGCCCCGCTGGCGCGAAGCCATGTTGGTGATGCCAATCTCCCCGGCACGCACAACCCCTTCAGGGTGATTCTCGGGGGTCAGGGTACCGGCAAGCTTGTCGTTTCCGGAAAAGAGTACCATGTCCATATCCTCATGAGCGAAGAAGACCGTGAGCCGGCCGAGCGAGCGGGTCTTGAGGCCGCTTATGGTCTTGAAGTAGGCCGCCGTCTGGGGCGCGAGGTTATCAAAGAGCCGCACGGTAAAGACGCGCGCGGGGTCCACCGCCTCAATCGTGATGCTTCCCTCCGCCATGACTGCTGTGGAGAGTTCTGGGTGCTGTGACACGACCACGTCATCGTCCCCTGCAGTGCCTTCGACAACAAAGGCTATCCCTGCCCGCTGTGCAAGAGCCCGCGCATCGGCAACGGTGTAGCCGAGGGTGTTGAGGCGGACATAGCGGGGTTCAACCCGTACGTGGTGGCCAGGTTGGGCTTCCTGGACGAGCTCGATGCCGGAGATGGTCTCGCCGAACACGGTGTGGGTCTTGTCCTCTACGACGTCTTTGAGATAGACGTAGACCGTCCCCTTTTCCTTGCCCGATGTCCGAACGGAAAGCGAACCCCGTGTGCGTGGGCGTATGCGCTCGGGCGGAAGCTCCACCCCCCTGAGTGCCGAGCAGGTGGCAAAGGTGGTGTGTACCTCGCTCACGGGAAGGTGTCCGTCCTTGGTGAGAAACAGAAAGTGCTCAACGGCGTAGGGGCTTTCGTCGTCGAGGTCAACAATAAGTTTTGAGAGTACCATGTCCCCGTCGTGCACGGGAACGTCTGGCGATGTTGCAATGGTGAAGTCGTACAGCTCTGCGTTTTCCGTCCGTGCGGAGACCGAGCGTATGGCGTCTCCCCTTCCCAGGCGTGCGAGTACGCTCCTCCCCTTGATCACCGTTCCGAATCCTGCCTTCTCAATGCCGTTATTCCAGATGTGGCCTTGGCGCTGGAAGGCCAGAATGCCCTGCTGGCGGTCGTGCCCCATGAGCCCCATGAGAACCTCATACCGGTCATAGTCATAAGATTTTCTCGTAGGTTCAAAGGGGAGGGGCACCGTCCCGAAGGTGGCCGCATACTTGTCATCCCACTGGAGCGGGAGGTCGACAAGCTGGGGCAGGCGCTCCTTGAAGGCATCGTGCACGGGGCCAGGTCGTGTTTCAATGGTGATGGTGCCCTTGGTGGTCTCAATGTCATACGTGTTATGCACTTCCACCTCTTTGGTGGTGGTTCTCATGACCAGGACCGGCACGTCGGGTGTAGGCTTGAATCCGAGCACCTCTCCCACGGTCTGCGCCTCGGTCGTCCGCTCTTCCCCGTCAACTCGTATGTTCATTCGTTCGCCTCCTCAAATTCGCTCTGCGGTATGAGGGACACGATGATGGTGTCGTTGAGAAACGATTTCCGGATGCGGGCGATATCTCCAAGTGTGCGGCCGCCGACGGTGACCGCAGCCACGTCTTCTGCCCTCGTGGCGTACGGGAGCTTGACACGCAGGCCGTCGAGGTGGAGCACCACGGGATTGTCGCCTAGCGAGCCCCGTATGCCCATCTGGTCCTCGATGGCGCGCTTGATGTAGGGTGGCGGAAAGATATAGGGGTCCTTTCCTATTTCCTTTCTCCGCTCCTCTACCTGTTCTTGGAGCAGGCGCTTGACCTCCTCAAGGGTGGCAATGTCCTCTGCGCTTCGCATCCGCGAGGCTTTTCGCCCCATGTTGCCTATGTAGTGGTCAACGCCCTCGATGTCAG
>JAHKLV010000072.1 GCA_020854925.1 Candidatus Methanofastidiosia archaeon
CCCCGCCCTGATGAGGGTGCAGTGCGGCAAGGACGTCGACGAGGGCGAGCTGCGGGCGGCGCATGCGCACTTTGCCGCCGCCACGCGCACGTATCCGCCCCTGTGGATAACAGAAGGGGAGGTACGCTGCGCACTGGACGAGACGCACCTCGCACATATCCAAGCCTACCGCTCGGGCGCGCCGCATCCGCTCGTCGCCGCACACCGGGACGAGGTCGACGCCTTCGTCGTCGCTGCCGGCGCGGCCTTGCGGGGCGTGCCGTCATCGGAATTTGGCATCACCGCCGTGCCCATGGAAGCCCTCGACCCCCGTGTGCAGGACGCCCGCGACGATGCGGCGCTGGCAACGGTGCTCACGGCGGCGCGGGGCGCCCCGGCATCCGTGCTCGGGCCGGCCGCCGCCGAGCGCCTCGGCGCGGCACGCGCCGCCCTCATGTCGTACCTTGCCCTCCATGCGCCGGCACGCCGGCCGGGCCTGGCCCTCGCCTTCGTGGCGGCGTCCTTCGAGGTGGGCTCGCGCATGGGCATGCCGCTTGCCCCCGCCCCCCTGCCCGCATGGGAAGCGGCCTTTGGCCCCGGAGCGCCGATAGCGGCGCTTGCCCGCGACGCCTACGTGTTCCAGGCGCTCATGGCCCACCTGCACGAGCTCGTGCCCGGCGCGGGATTCGAGCACCAGGAACAGGTGCTCGCCTTCCATGAAGAGGCGCTTGCTGCCATGCGAGCCGGCATCTTCGGCGAGTGGGCGCCGGCATCGGTCGTCGCGGCGACACGGCTCGGCCGCACGGAGCTTTCAGAAAAGGGACTGGCGCTCGCCGCCTACCTGTCCTGGGACGATGAGCCCTCGCCGGACTGAGCGCCGTCCTCCTTGAGCAGGTGGTAGATGGTGCGCCGGGGTATGTCAAGCTCCTCCGAGATGCGGGTGATGGTCATGCCGATGCTCTGGAGCTTGCGTATCTCCTCCACGCGCGCCTTGCCGTAGACCTTGGGCCTGCCCGCGCCCCCGCCCAGGGGGGAGAGGCCGACACCCACCTTCTCGAGCGCGCGCATGACGCGCCGTGAGGTGAGGTGATACAGGGAAGGAGGGCAGTAGATGGTGGCAAGATTCGGGCCGTTCTCGAGAAGCTCGACGACGACGTCGATGCACGGGCGAATGGCTATGTAGACCTCCTTTTCGGAGAATCCCTCCCGTATGCTGGCGATAAGCTCCGCCTTTTTCGTGGCTTTGTAGACCTTCATCGTTCCGCCTTGAGGAAATCCAAGAACTGCTGGGTCCTCCGATTCACGAGGGGCTTGCCCTCGATGAGGTCCAGGCGCTTGAATCGTTCGATGGCACTATGAATCTTCTCGGCAGGCATGTTAAACATTTCGGCAGTCGCCGCCTCGTCCTCGCCCACGAGGTAATGGGCCACGGCGCCCACGAGCGAGCTCTTCTCGTGGATGTGCAACAGCTCGAGCTTGTGCTCAAGCTCCTCCTTCTTGTCGATGGCTTTCCCAAATCGCCCGAAGAGAAGCCGGTCGGGTTCGGTGTCGATGCCCGGGAAGATGGAGGTGTAGCGCTCCCGCTCGAACTTCGACTTCTTGAGGTAGTACGACAGCATGTCCCCGATGAACACGGCATAGGAGAGGGGGGCATACCCGATGCCCACGCACTTGCGCACGTACTTGTCGACGATGAGCTCGCCCCGGGCGTGATGCGAGGGCGCTGGCGCCTCCGCGGGTGCCGGACGCTTGCGCTTGAGCATCTCGACATCGGACGACATGGGGATGCCGGCGTATTTCCCGAGCGGCCCCTCCCTGCGCAGGGGGGGCGGCCGGAAGTGGGGCTGCTCACCCTTGCGCTGCCCAAGCGCACTCACTATCTTGCGGTACGAGAGGCGGTCCTTCTTCGGCAGGTTCGAAAGCAGGAGCATGTACTCGCCCCGGTACGGCAGATTCGGGAGGACGGTAAAGTTGTAGACGCCATCGGGGTTGTCCTGGAGCTCCTCCCCGGTCTCAGACGCCTCGAGGAACGCCTTCTCGCCCGTGACGCGGCGCTTGTCGACGCGCAGCTCGGCGCACTCCGTCATGTGGGAGAGGGCGATGCGGTGCGCCGCGAGGGAGTACTGGATGCGGTCAAAGGCAATCTTTTTCTTCGTGGCGTTCTGGCGGAAGAACGGGTCCTTCCACGAGTCGCGCACGCCCTTGATGACGTAATAGGGATTCTGGAACCCGTAGAAGTCCATCTCTTCCCGGTAGACCCGCAGCCGCTCGTACGTGGCGCTCAGGTCGGTATAGAATCCCGCGGCATCGTCGACGGTGGTGGGAAACGTGTACGAGAGGCCGTCAAGAAAGGCGTTTACCTCGCTGATAAGCGACATGCTACCCTTTCACCGCGGCGATGATGGCTGCAAGGGCAGAGGCGTCCTCCTCGACGATGGTGCCGGTCACCACGATATCGGCGCCGGCCGCCACGGCAGCCCGTGCCTGGTCCGGTGTTCGGATTCCCCCGCCCACCACGAGGGGGACGTCGATGGCCGCCTTCACCGTGGCTATGAGCCGCTGCGGCACCGGTTCCCCGGCGCCCGAACCTGCCTCGAGATAGACAAGACGCATGCCCAGGTACTGGCCGGCCAGTGCGTAGGCGGCGGCGATGGCGGGTTTTGCCCGCGGCAGGAGGTCCGCCTCGCCGATGTACCCCACGGTCATGCCCGGCTCGACCACGAGGTAGGCCATGGGGATGGCCTCAAGGCGCGCCGCCTTGACGGGAAAGGCGCCGAGCGCCTGGGACTTCGTGATAAAATAAGGATTGCGCGAGTTGAGGATGGACATAAAGAGAATGGCGTCCGCATGGGGCGAAACAGCGCTCGCGCCGCCGGGAAAGAGGATGACCGGCACGGAGGACGCGCCCTTGATGGCCTGGACGAGGGCGTCGAGGCCGGGCCCCGCCGCATTGGTGGAGCCGCCGACGAGGATGGCGTCCGTCCCCGCCTTCTCGGCGGAGGCGGCGATGCCGGCCGCCGAGGCGGGGGTGATGGCATCGGGATCAAAGAGGGTGAAATGCAGCTTGTGGCGTGCAAGCGACGCGTTGATGTGTTGTTCGACCGTACCGACCATGAAAAGCACCAGTGAACACAAGCAAAAGAAGATATAAAAAGGTTGGCAAAGGGAAAAAAGAAAGCAGGCCTACGCCCGCTTTTCCTTGGCCTTGGCGCGAAGCGTGTTTGAGCCGCACTTGCGGCAGACCTTCGCCCTCCAGCCGTTTCTCGCGTTGCATTTCATGCATACCTTTGTCTTGAACAGTCTCACTTCAGCAATCGGTGATCTCATTTCATTCACTCCTTAAATAGTCCTGTTGGACCGCAACAACCTCACTGCTATCGCGCGCCTTGGCATACGCATCCAAAAGCTCTTGATTGAGGTGTATAAACGTGCTACCCCACCTGAACTTTTCCATGATATTTAAAGCTTTTGCTCGCTCCCCCAAGATGTAGAGCGCGGCCGCCAGGGCCTCGGCGGTGGAAAGGCGGGTGGGTTTCCCGTAGTTGACGGGATTAGCCGCCACGAGGTACGGAAGGCAGCGGTCCTGCACCCGGGGCACGATCTTCGCAAAGACGCGCTCCGCGTCCGCCCATGAGCAGTCGAGCGCACACACACCGCGACCCGCGTACGACCGGTCGGCGGGCGAGAGCGCCTTTGCGGAGAACGGATTGAGGAAGATGCAGCCGCTCGGTATGAGGCGGACCTTCTCGACGACCTCGGCCTCGCCGAACTTCTTGAGGCGAAGCGCCGTGCACTTCTTCGGGTCGCACTGCCCCGCGTGGTAGATGATGACCCGCGTCATGGCCCCCACGCTTCCCGTGACAGGATGTAGACCTGTATCTTGTGCTCAGTCACTCCGCCCACGGGAACGAATCCGCAGCGGGCATACAATCGGAGCGCCCGCTGCGGATTCGTTCCCGTGGGCGGAGTGAATCCGCA
>JAHKLV010000246.1 GCA_020854925.1 Candidatus Methanofastidiosia archaeon
GGCTTTCCTTCTTCAAAGGAAAGGTGGGAAGTACCGTGGGAAGCGACCGTGTCACCCTTCTCGACGACGGCACGAGGCCGGACGGCCTGGGGTCGGTGCGCTATGATGAGGAAGGTACTCCCGCACGCCGGACCACGGTAATCAAGGAGGGCGTGCTGCAGACCTACCTGCACAACACTTCGACGGCGCAGGCGTACGGGACGCAGACCACGGCCAATGCCGGGCTTGTTGCCCCGCATCCCACCAACATCGTCCTCGAGCCGGGCGACTCCACCCTGGACGAGATGCTGGCGGAGATGGGCTCCGGTCTCTACGTGACAAACACGTGGTACACCCGGTATCAGAACTATGCCACGGGCGATTTCTCGACCATACCGAGGGACGGCATCTTCCGTGTGAAGCAGGGAGAGCTTGCGGAACCGGTGCGTGAGATTCGCATCTCAGACAACATGCTGCGCATGCTGGCTAGCGTTGCCGCCGTGGGGAGGGAGACCGAGCAGATCCACTGGTGGGAGACGGAGGTCCCGACCTTCACGCCCCCCGTATTGGTCAAGGACGTGACCATCACGCGGTCCACCGGGTAGCGGGCTGGGGAAAAAGGGTGCCAAACCCTTTTATTTTCCTTGTCCACTGTTGAAGCATTGGGTGATGACATGGGATTCCAGGTAACATATTACATCATTCCACTCGTCTTGGCTTTTCTGCTCTGCCTCACCGTCATGGTCTACCTGCGGGGCAAGCGGGACATTCCCGGCGTACAGAGCTTTCTTGTCATCATCGCCGGTCTAGCCGTGTGGTCGTTCTTTGATGCGTGCGTCCATGTCATGACCGAGGTACAGGCACGCGAGTTCTTCGATGCGGCCTCGTATCTTGGCATCGCCATCGTTCCCGCGTCCTGGTTCCTCTTCACCGTTCGCTACACGGGGCGCGGCGTGCTCCGGGGCCGTACGGCGGTGGCAGCCCTCTACACCCTGCCTGCCATCACCCTTGCGCTCGCCTTCACCTATCCCCTCCATGGCCTCATCTGGTCTTCCTACACAACGGAGCTGCACAACGGCATCGTCGTGTCCGCCAAGGTGTACGGCACCTGGTTCTGGGCACATATCGTGTCGTCGTACATCTTTGTGATGGCCGGTATCGTCCTACTCCTCTCACATTCAACCTTTTCCAACAACCTGTTTGCCCGGCAGAAAGCCATCCTTCTCATCGGCATCCTCCTCCCCTGGGCGGGAAACTTCGCCACGTTGTCCATCGGCATGTCGCACACGGTCATAGACTTCACCCTGCCTGCCTTTATCTTCTCCTGTCTTGCCATCATTTACGTGCTCTTTGAGTACAGCCTCCTCGATATCGTCCCGCTTGCCCAGCGCAACATCTTTGACAACCTTTCGGACGCCTTTGTGGTAATCGACGCTAAGGGCAAGGTCGTCGAGGCGAACAAAAGCTCGAAAACGCTTCTTGTCGATGGATCAGACCTCTATGGAAGACCGTTCTCTCCTCTGCTCACCCGGCATCCCGCCGTGCGCGACGCGCTTGATGCGCTGCCCTCGCAGCGGGAGACGGCGCGCATCACGGAGGAGCTGGGGGATGTGGCCTACGAGACGACGGTGACACCGCTGCTCCAGGGGTCGGAATACCTTGGTGCCGTCATCCTTTCCCGCGACATTACGCTGCGCAAGCGCAGCGAGGATACGGTAAAGGAGCTTAACGACATGCTCTTTCTCATCAACAGGATCCTGCGCCACGACATCTCGAACAATCTGACCATCGCCCGCATGTCGCTCGAGCTCATGGATGGCTGCGACCCAGACCTTCGGGGGCGGGTGCAAGCATCCCTTGACCGCAGTGTGGAGCTCATCCTGCGCATGAAGGAGTTCGAGTCAGCGGTCGCCCATGAGGGCAGGGGCAGGACGCAGCGCCTCGTGGACCTCCTCTCGTCCATCGCGGCGGGGTACCCGTCCCTCCATGTCGACATCAACGGAGAGACGGGGCTCATGGCCGACACCTCGCTCTACGTGGTCTTTGAAAACATCATCCGCAACGCATATGTCCATGGCAACGCGGACCTTGTTACCATCGACATCACCGAAACGCCCGACCTGCATATCGTTGCCGTGGGGGACAACGGGACGGGCCTGTCATCTGTGGCCAAGGAACATGCCTTCGACGAGGGATTCAGCTACGGAAGGAGAAAAGGGACGGGTATGGGGCTTTACATCGTGAAAAAGCTCATGGAGCAGCAGGGCGGGTCGGTGGAGATTGGCGACAACTACCCACGGGGGGCCCGAGTGACGGTAAAGATAAAAAAAGAGAAAAAAGCCGCTAATCCTTGATGAGCTTATCAAGAACGCGCAGCATTTCCATGGGGAACGGCAGCACGATGGTGGAAGCGTTTTCCGTGGCCACCTGCTGGATGGTCTGAAGCGTCCTCAGCTGGAGTGTTATGGGGTGTTTTGCCATAATCTCCGCCGCCTCGGCGAGCTTTTCGGCAGCCTGGAACTCACCCTGGGCATTGATGATCTTTGCCCGGCGTTCACGTTCCGCCTCTGCCTGGGCAGCCAGAGCACGCTGCATGGACTTTGGTATCTCCACATCCTTTATCTCGACTGCGGACACCTTGATGCCCCACGGGTCGGTGGCATCGTCGATGACACTCTGCAGCTCCTTGTTGATGGCCTCCCTGTTGGAGAGCAGCTCGTCAAGCTGGGATTGTCCAATGATGGACCGAAGGCTTGTCTGCGATATCTGGGACGTTCCCGTGCGGAAGTTCACAATTTGCACCACCGCCTTGGTAGGGTCCATGACCCTGAAGTATACCACGGCGTTGACGCGCACCGGGACATTGTCCCTCGTGATGACCTCCTGCACCGGCACGTCGAGAACGGCCGTCCGGAGGTCGACCCGCCTCATCTGGTCGATGATGGGTATGATGATGAAGATGCCGGGTCCTTTCGCGCCAAGCAGCCGCCCGAGGCGGAAGATGACGCCCCGCTGGTATTCGGGAACAATCTTGATAGACGCCGAGAGCAGTATGAGGATGATGACCACCACGGCTATGGCAATGGTGAGTCCGCCTCCTGCGATGTCAACCATGTTGTGTTTCACCTCCCTTGTGTGTCGATTCCTCAACGATAAGCGTTAGTCCGTCAACCTGCACCACGAGGACCTCCGTCCCCCTGGGCAGGTACCCGCCGGCACGCGCCTTCCACCGCTCGCCGCGGATGAGCACCGTGCCCGAGGGATTAAGGTCGTCCTCGACGACGCCCTTTTCATGGAGCATCTGCTCCGTGCCGGTGGTGGGCGGTTTGCGGCGCAGCTTGAGCGCCGCACTGAGTCCAATGACCAGAAAGCCCACGACGAGAATGGTCATGACTGCAACATTAATCCAGAACATCCGTATCGACTCCTCACTAAAGAATCGCCCGCTGCCGCCGCCGTCAGTGCCCGAGTACAGGAGGAGCGAGCCGGCAATAAACGAGATGACGCCCCCTGCCGTGTAGAGGCCAAAGGACGGGGTCATCGCTTCTATGGCAAAGAACACGAATCCTATGATGATAAGAATGATGCCGCCGTACCCGAATCCCACGTATCCGTTGGCGACGATGGCAAGCGAAAGGCACACCACGCCCGCGACCTCTGGAATCCCCACACCCGGCGACATGAATCCGAAGACAATGCCGAGGATGCCGATGGTCATGAGGAGGTAGGCGATGTTGGGATTCGCGATGGCCATGATGATGCGGTCGCGCAGCGTGAGCGGGATGAAGGAAAGCGTGGCGTCAGACGTCTCCAGGGTCCATGTCTCACCGTTCACCCGCCCGCGGAAGGCCATGCCGTCTATGGCCGCCACAAAGGCCTCGTAACTGTCCGCAGTGACGTCCGCCATGCCAAGGGCAAGCGCCTCCTCGGGGGTGAGGCTGAGGTTCTCGGATACGAATCGTGCGGCGACCGCCGGGTCCCTGCCATGGTCTTCCGCATACGAGCGCATGACCGCGGTATAATATTCGCGGATCTTTTCGGGAGCCTCGATGACCGCACCTGTCGAGTCGTAGCCGAGAATGGGTTCGGCGGCGCCGATGGTGGTGAGCGGTGACATCCCTACGAGGTTTGATGCCATGGCAAGGTACGTGCCCGCCGAGGCCGAGATGGCGCCCTTGGGATAAACAAAGTAGAGGATGGGCACCGACGAGGTCTGCATGCGCTCGACGATCTTGAACATGGAGTCCGTGCGCCCGCCGGGCGTGTTGAACGCCAGGATGAAGGCATAGGCCCCTTCCTCGTTTGCGGTGTCAATCGCCCTGATGATGATGGTCTCCGTGGCCTTGGACACCTCGCCCTCTATCTCGAGGACGTAAATCGTCTTATCCTGGGCAGAAGCGGCGCCTTGGACGGCTGCAAGGGTCACCAATGCGGCAACGGCACAGAGGCAGGCGAGGCGGAGAGCGTTGTTCACGTACGATACCTAGGTCGTTCATCCTATTTAAGGTTCTCCTTGGGGTGCGGGCCACGGATTCCCACAAGTGCCTGGGCTGCTAGCTCCACGAGGTCCACAACGGGAATGTCCTCCCCCGCCTCGGCGGCACCGTCTCGCAGGTTCCGCTCGCAAAAGGGGCACGCCGTCACGAGGATGTGCGCACCGGTGGCGCGTGCTTCGCGGATGCGCAGTGCGGCAATCGCGGCAGCCGTGCCGCCATGGGCAGCCTTCATACCGCCGCCGGCGCCGCAGCAGAGCGCGCGCTCGCGCGTGCGGGCCATCTCGGCAATGCTGAATCCCATGGCGGCAAGCACCTCCCTCGGTGCCTCGTACTCACCTGCGTGCCGTCCGAGGTGGCAGGGGTCATGGTAGGTGGCCACCGTTCCGGTCCCTATCTGCGACAGGCGGAGCTCCCCCCGGTGCATTCGTTCTGCCAGGTACTGGGAGATGTGCCTGATGGAGGGGGCGACTTCCACGCCCAGGGAAGGAAGTGTCACGGCAAGCATGCCGTAGCAGCCGGCACATGCCGTCACCACCGTCTCGAAAGGTGCCAGGGCATCGGCAAGCGCTTTTCCCTGCTCGAGTGCCAAGGGCGTGTCGCCCGCCTTGTGGGCGACAGAGCCGCAGCAGAGCTGCCGGGGGAGCATGGCATAGCGGCCAAGGATGCGGGCAGTGGCGTGGGCGAGGCGGCGCTCGCGCTGTGTCGAGGTGCATCCGGGGTAGAACAGGATAGGGGACGACGGGTCGCTCTGTTCGAGAAGCTCTTCGTAGCATCCTTCGCCGGGGGGACCGTACGGGCTGTTGTACCGGCGTATGGCGTCACATACCCGTTCGAGGGCGGCAACGCCGAATCCCGCCTCCCGCAGGTCACGTCGCATGGCTTGGAAGATGACGGGGCGGTCGACGTCGCAGTTCGTCGTACAGAAACCGCACGCCGTGCAGCAGCTGAGCGCCTCTGCCACCTCGTGGGAAGGGGGGAGGGTTCCCTCGAGCATCGCCTTGATGATGAGGCATTTTCCCCTCGACGTGTAGGTCTCGAATCCCCTCGCAAGGAATGCGGGGCACCCCGGCATGCAAAAGCCGCACCGCGAGCGGACGCAGGTGTAGATGTCATCTATATAGGCGTCTATGTGGCGGGGGGCTGTCACCGCTCCACCCCCTGCAGCTGTCCGTCATCCCGGTCCCCCATGCCTTCGGGAAAGATCTTTCCCGGATTCATGAGACCGCGCGGGTCAAAGACCTATTTAAGCCGCCACATGAGTCCAAGGCCAGCGCCGTGTTCGACGGGGGTGAGGTGGCGCAGGCGGACACCGTCGCCGATGTAGCTTGACATGGTGCCACCGAGGTCAAGGGCGGCAAGGCTCATCTCATCCACGAAGCGGTAGAACGCCTGCACCGACGCCGGGTCGTGGTCGTCGACCGACAC
>JAHKLV010000009.1 GCA_020854925.1 Candidatus Methanofastidiosia archaeon
ACATCCAAGGGGGGTATCCCGGCTCAGATAACATCGATGAGGACCCGCTCTTTGTGAACGCACCCACCGACGTTTCGCTTCAGGCTGAATCGCCGTGCATCGATACGGGCACGGACACGAGCGGCGCGGGATACGGCGGTGTCGTCGACGATATCCTCGGCATCGTGCGCCCGCAGGGAAGCGCGTATGACATGGGTGCGTATGAATATACGTGGGATGAGAGCACCCCTGTGTCGCCCGTATCGGTCCAGCCGCTGGTGCGCACGAATCTTGAGAAGCTTCTGGGCGTCTGGGCATGCCTCGTGGCACACCTTCCCAACGAGGATTCGAACGAAGTCGATGCACTTGTCGCCCGCATCCAAGGGCATGTGGAAAACGCGGCACAGCTCACGAATCCCGTGTACGCTTCTGGTCAGCTCTCCAAGGCGCTGGCCCTCATGAGTGAGCTCGACGCGTTACTCCAAAGCGGATGCATGGACGATTGATGGAGAACCCCACTACAGAGCGGATACCTCAAAGAGCTGAAACAGAGGGGCATCACGGCATATACAGGCCCCGGCTTCGCACTATCATAGATTATTCTTTACCTGATATGCAGATACCTATAATCGTAAGTGCAAATCCCAAAAGCATGCAGAAAGTAATCGTCTCCCCCATGAAGGCCCACCCCACAAGCATTGCCACTATGGGAATAAGATAAATGAATACTGAGGCTTTGGTGCTGTCCATTCTGCTTAGCGCATAATTCCAAAGGAGAAATGTTATGCCTGAACAAAATATGCCCAGATAGAGGACAATTGCCCAGGTTTTTACTGATAGCGATGCCAATGACCCGATATGTTCCATCGATACCGCAACGGGAAACAGGAACATAGAACCAAAGATGTAGGCACTTGTGGTCAAGAACAAGGGATTGTAGTGCTTTGACATGTTTTTATTGAGTAGGGTATATACCGCCCACATGACCGCTGACCCGAGGACCATGGCATTGCCAACGACCGTTTGGCTGTGAAGCATGTCGGTGAAGTCCGACCCGACGAACACGATTATGCACACCCCCGCAAGCCCCGTAAAAATCCCGATTATCTTGGGATTAGTAATTTTCTCGTGAAGGAAGACCCAAGAAAGGATCAATATGAAAAGCGGAATCGTATTGTGCAATGTCCCGGCCAATGCGGATGAGGTAAGCTTGATACCTACATTTTGGAATATATTGAACAGTGTCACGCCCGCCATACCAAGGGCGGCGAAATATTTCCATTCATCCTTTATCTTCGTTATAAAGACACCGGAATCGCCCTTGGCAAGTATCATTGCACAGAGGAATACGCAAGCGACAATAGATCTCGCAAAGGAGAGGACTAACGGGCTTATCCCTTCCAGCCCCACTTTTGTAATGGCATAACTGCTTCCAAAGATTACCATCGTTGCCAGAAGCGCCGCTGTACCTTTGCCGTCATTCATTCCAGTTGCACATCTTGTCGTATTTGATCAAATATATCATTCGATAAAAAACGTACCTACTTCTCAATAAAAACATAATGCCTTCATTATTCCTATAAAAAGTAGTATCAGGTATGATTATTATTCATAAAACATAAGTTACGAAGGGGACCTAGAATACTACGGAAAGGTAACGTTTAGATTATATTTCTTAACGCTAAAATAATGACAATAAAAAAAGAAAAAAGGAGAAAAGGGGGCTGAATCCCCCTAAGAGCGTGGCAGTGCCCCGTGGTCCTTGACGGCCTGATTGAAGGCAAACACGTTGGCGGTCGGCATGAAAGGCGGCACCTCGCAGGCTGTTCCCGCATAGAATCCTTTTTCTGCCTCTTTGCCGATAAGCACCTGTTGCTTCGATGCCTCGTACACCTCGGCCGGCGTCCCTATCTGAAGCAGGGTGGTGTCGACATTACCCAGGATGCAGCACTTCTTGCCATAGACATCGATGACCTTGTGGAGGTCGATGGGATTCTTGCCCTCATAAGCGATATGCATGAGGGTTGCCGGCGTCATGGGAACGTCCTTGTGCAACTCCCAGTCCGTGGCGTGGTCGCCGCACAGGTGGTAGAAGATGCCCGGCCCGGCCCCCGCGTCAAGCGACTTCTTTATCATGTCTGACAAGTAGTCGATGTTGAACTCCACGCACTGCTTGGGGCTCAGCGTGTTGCTTGAAAGCAGTGACGATGCCGCGATGAACGACGACCCGTACTTTTCGGCCACGATTGCGTTCACGTTGACACAGTGCTCCACCGCCTTTTTCAGCAACCGGTGCATGAGCTGTGGTTCCTGAGCCACGAGCAGACACGCCCGTTCGGGTCCCACCCACCACGCAACTTGCACGAACACCTCATACGGGAAGCTCCATGCCCCAAAGTAGGGTCCGAGAAGCTTTTCCGCCCGCTCGAGGGCGACCCAGTGGCGCTGCATCGTCGGCCCCTTGGAAAGCTCTTTCAAATCGAGCACTTCGAGGTTCTCCGCCTCCTCAAGCGTCTTGCAGGCCGGCTCGACAAGCGCGGGAGCAGACATCCTTCCCGTGGGGAACTTGATGGTGGCCCCATAGTCCTCGGCCCAGTACGTGGCATACATCCACATTGGCAGCATCTCGCAGTCGTACATCATCTTCGCGCCAAGAAGCGTATCTACCCCGAGGTCCGGTTTCGTGTAAAAGTCGTAGAGCGTGTAGCCGTGGTCTATGCCAGCCTTTCCAATGACAAGCGGCATGGCAGGAATGCGGTCCGGTACCTGCCCCATGAAAAAGGCCATGCCGCGTTCCACAGACTCCTTAAGCCAGCGTTCGTTGATGGGTGCAAGCATCACGCTCCCCCCCGTAGGTCCTTTACGAGCTTTTCTGCGATGCGAACGGCCTTTGCCGCATCCTCGCCGTACGCGTCAGCACCGATGCGTGCCGTATAGTCGGGCGTTATGGGCGCGCCACCCACGAGCACCTTCACCTTGTCGCGCACCCCCTTGTCGCGCAGCATGGTGATTATCTCCTGCATGCCCACCATGGTCGTCGTCATGAGCGTCGAGAGGCACAGCACCTCGGCCTTGTGCTCCTTTACCGCGTCGACGAAGGCCTCGAGCTGCACGTCGCGCCCGAGGTCGTAGATGGTGAATCCCGCGGCATCGAGCATGATCTTCACCAGATTCTTGCCGATGTCGTGGATGTCGCCCTCGACCACGCCGATGACGACGCCCCCCTTGACCTCAGCCGAACCCGCGACCTTTGCCTTGAGATGCGGCTTGAGAATGTCCATGGCGGCATACATCGCCTCCGCGGACAGCAGTATTTCCGGTACAAAAACCTTGCGCTGCTCATACAGGTCGCTGCTGACAGCCATGCCGGCGCCGCATCCCTGCATGATGGCATCATACGGGTCAATGCCAATCTCAAGCGCCTTGTTGGCGTACCTGACGCACGCGTCCTCGTCGCCCTCGACAACGGCATCTTTGAGACCCTTTAATACGTCCTCTTTCTCAGACA
>JAHKLV010000192.1 GCA_020854925.1 Candidatus Methanofastidiosia archaeon
CATCTGATGCGCCTGCTGCCGAACACCTTGTCATTGTCCCGTGCTTTCTTTTTTCGGGCCGGCACGTCCAGCGGTGTCTTAAAGCCTATGTAACACGGCAATCGAGCATGACGATGCTATGAGACAGATGGTCGGCATGATAAAGATGACCGGTATCACGTTGTATCCCGCGTCAGCCATGAAGAGTATCTTTGCGGTAAGCGCCGCCATGAGCACGGAAAGGAAGACGACGTAGGGGGGCGTGAACAGGAGCCCGTGGTACCGCTTCTTGGCTGCAAGCACACCTACCACGATGCCAATGGGCAGGAGGAGGCCTAGGTCGAATCCCTGCACGATGAGCGTTGTGTAGTGTTCAACCTGCACCGGATAGAGCGACCCGTCGATGAGCGGTGGCACGACGATGCCAAGCCATAGGAACGTCACCATGATACTGTTTGCCACAAGGAAGATGCCTTCATAGCGTATGAGGCGCGCCGCTTTGTCCCACACTGTTCTATCGAGGGCAACAAGCGCCTTGACGGCGAGGGCAAGGCCGAAAAAGGTGAGGCATAGGAGCGCCGCATACACGAGGTACAGGCTGTTGTACATACCCATGGTCAGATAAAACAGGTAGGTGACGAGGAAGTAGCCGAGTACGCCTGCCATGAGAACGAGCCCCCGCACACTGCCTCTTCGTGCAAGGATGAGTCCTGCAAAAAGGAGTGGGATGCCCACGAAGAGCGTAACGTAGTCCTGGGCGATGCCTTGCACGGCGACCTCCTCAGACATATGCTTGTAGACGCCTTCGCCGTAGATGGTGATGTCTTCCCCCCTGATGGAGGTGTACACGTACCTGCCGGGACCGTCGTCCGACGTGATGCCCGAGACCGTGGCCACAAGGGAGAGCGCCGCAATGAGGGAGACAAGGATCGATATCCTGGTTACATCGAGATCGGTTTTCATGAGGTGATGAAAAGAAGAGGGATTATTTAAAGGTTTCCTGTCGATTGGAGAAGTAATCAACCGTATTATATGTTCTTTCCCTGTGGTGGGAAAAGAAAAAAAGAGGGGCGGGATTGTCCCGCCCTAGCGTTGCCAGCACCGGCAGACAAGCAGGTCGTCAATCTGCCTCATGAGGCCGAGTGCCTTGCAAAGTTCGCTGTTGACGTAGATGGGATTCGTGTAGGAGACGGCGTTTGCCATGTGTGCGGAGACCGCCTGCACCAGCTCTGCCAGTGCTTCTGGCATCTCGTCCGGCATCTCGTCGATGAGGCATCCCCAGACGGCGTTGGCCTCTGCTGTCGTCGTCATGACGACGGGCATGAGGACGGCAAAGTGGTTGTAGGGATTTTTTTGCTCTTCGTCCTCATCCGACTGTCCCTGGGGCGTGAGGAGCACGTACGCGTAGTCGTCCTCCGAGGTCTTCCCGTTGCCCGGCACCGAGTCGGGGTCGTATTCGCTGGAGGTCGCCACTTCTGCGGTGCATATCATCGATGCCCCGTCAACGACACGGGCGCGGATCTCCAGCATCACCGTTTCACCGGGAGCGAGGGTGCCAATGTTCCACAGGTCGGTATCGGGGTCGTAGGCACCGGCTCCCGAGTCCTCCTCATAGGCGAGGCCGTTAGGAAGGACATTGCACACCGTAACGCCGCCCGTGCCGTCGGGTCCGTCATTGCGCACCGTGATGCGCAGGGTCACCACATCCCCCTGACCGGGCCGGGCCGTGTCAACCATCGCAACGATAGAAAGGTCTGCGTAGCGCGGGACGATGCGCACGGCATCGAAGTCGTCCTCCGAGGTCTTCCCGTTGCCCGGCACCGAGTCGGGGTCGTCCTGGTCGGCGGTGCGTATCTCCGCATAGGCGTCCTGGGGGAGGTGCGATGCCACCGTTGCGGTGAGCACCACCGATGCCGAAGCACCTACGGCCATGCTGCCGATGTTCCATAGTCCGTTGTGGTAGTTCGGGTCGCTTGCCCCTTCGAGGATGAGTCCAGCCGGCAGGGTGATGGCTGCCGAAATCCCTGTGGCGGGATGCGGGCCCGCATTGGATACGGTGGCGGTGAAGTGCACGGTGTCACCCACCGACGGCCGTTGCTCGTCGACTGCCAGGACAAGCGACAGGTCCGCCACGGTCGTGGCGATGGTCGCCGAGGCATCATCGTCTTCGGTGGTGGAGCCGTTGCCCGGCACCGAGTCGGGGTCAAAGGCGTCCGATGTCAGGACCTCTGCTCTGTTGGTATGTGGCCCGGGCGCGTCGATGCGGCAGGAGAGGGAAAGCGATGCCGTGGTGTAAGCCGGCACGGTCCCTACCGCCCAGGTGCCTGTTGCCGTATCGAAGGTGCCAGCCCCCGTGGCAGAAAGCACCGTGATGCCTGCCGGCATGGACTCTTGTACCGATACGTTCGTGGCATCATCGGGGCCGTTGTTTGCCACCATCAGGGAAAAGAGGACCGTGTCACCCACATCGGCGGTATCCGTGTCCGCCACCTTGGCGAGGGAAAGGTCTGCTACAACAGGGGTCACGGTGGCGGTGGCGTAGTCGTCCTCCGTGGTGTCACCGTTATCCGGCACCGAGTCGGGGTCGA
>JAHKLV010000161.1 GCA_020854925.1 Candidatus Methanofastidiosia archaeon
TCGGGTCAGGCTTCTTGTCTGTGACCAACTCACGGCCCTGCTTGACCAGAGCAACGCCGGCCTTGTCGTAGACGACATCGTCACTCTCGAGCAGCTCGACGAGTGCCTCGACCGCGCGGTCATCGCGCAGGTTGGCCAACTGCAAGACGGCCTGTGCCCGCACCGCGGGGTCCTCGGAGTCCACATCCTCCGAGAGACGCTCCATGGGGTCGAGGGCGCAACCGGCGACTATGATCAGCCCGCACAGCAGGAATGCTGGGCAGAGCCGCAGTGTGTTCTTCGGCATCGAGTGTCCTCCTGCGACCGTGCAGCGATCAAGCGGTGTGTTACGCGTCCACGACGACCACGTTCAGAGCTTTGGCCGACTTCCTGGCTGCCTCTCGGGCCCAGTAGAAGTCGTCGGCGACGCCGGCCTTGATGGCCGCGGTGACCACAGGCTCCTGCTCCTTGGTGACGGTGGCGAAGCCCAGGGAGTGGATGGCCGCGGCCCGGACGTCGCCAACGGTGTCTTCCTGGAGGCCCACCAGGCCGCGGATGAGGTCGGTGCCGTGCTCGCCGGACGGCGCCCGGCGGGCCACATCGCCCAGGGCGTACGCGGCGGCGGTGCGCACTTCGGCACTGGGCTCGATGGTCTCGGCGGCCGCGTACATGGCGACAGCCCGTGACCCGCCGGTATAGAGCGACCCCCCCTCCTCATAGACGGAACCGAAGTACGGTGTCGCGCCCAGGGCGGAGATGGCGTTAAAGTCGACGGAGAGCGGATGTCCCTTTCCGATGTCGCGCAGGTTGGGGTAGCCCTTGGGCGCGATGATCTTCACGGCGGTCGCCTTTTCCTCGAAGCGCGCCTTCACCTTGCCGAGAGAACCGTTTTGCATGCCTTCGAGAATATCATCGAAGTTCAGGAGCTGGGGCATGATGTTGACCGTTTCAGGGTCTCCCAGGCGCGAGTAGAACTCGATGACCGTGGGTCCCCACTTGTCGGTGAGCATGAACTGGCCTGAAAGCACGCCAAAGTACGGTTGGCCCGTCTCAAGCTCGATGGCCTTCACGACCTTCTCCACAATCTCGTAGGAGACCTTGTAGTCCTTCTCCGAAAGGAAGGGCAGATTCTCGTCTTTTCCCGATATGGAGCCCATGCCGCCCGTCTCGGGGCCGATGTCCTCCACGAACGCGTGGGGGTGGTCCTCCACCATCTTGAGCGGCACGATGTGCTTTCCGTCGGTGAAGCACTGGAGGGTGTATTCGACACCTTCCACCCGCTCTTCGATGAGGATGGGGTCTTCGAGGTCCTGGGACAGATTCTGGCTGACGATGTCTGAGACGTGCTGCTTTTTTGCTGCGCTCTTTTCCTCTTTGAGGTAGGTCTGGATGTCGGCGATGACCTTCACGCCTTTGCCGCCCGCCTGCCTCGTCGGTTTGATGGCGACGGAGCCGGGATATTCGTCGATGTATCGTGTGGCCTCGGTGATGTTCGAGAAGGTCTTGAACCGCAGTCTGCCGTACATCTCGTACTTTTCCATGAGCTTGCGCATGAATCCCTTCGATTTCTCGATGTCTGCCGCCACCCGTGAGGCGCCGATGACAAAGTGGCCGTCGGCCCGCAAGGCGTCGGAGACGCCGGCGAAGAGCGATTCCTCGCTGCCTACGAAGATGATGTCTGGTCGCACCTTCGCCGCCACGGCGGTGACAGCCGCGGGGTCAAGGATGTTGACGAGGTGGATCTCCTTGCAGAGCCGGAGAAGACCTGGATTGCGCATATCGCTTGCCGCATACGTCTCGTAACCGCACCGGGAGGCGTTTTCTATGATGGCGTGCTCCCGTGCGCCGCTTCCTACAATCAAAAACTTCATTTATTTCAACCCCGGGTAGACGCGGGACATGCAGCCCGTGCAGAATTCGCCGCCGCCAAGTGCCTCCTTGAGGTCCTCGAGATTGAGGTATCCGAAGGTGTCGGCGTCGATGATGCGGGCAATCTCGCCCTCGTCGTTGTCCACGGCGATAAGCTCGTCCTGGGTGGGGACCTCGGTCCCGAAGGGGCAGGATGCGATTAGCTTCGGGCTGCCGATGCGCACGTGGACCTCCTTTGCCCCGCGCTTTCGCAGCAGGCTCACGATGTTTCGCATCGTCGTACCCCTGACCACCGAATCGTCCACGAGCACCACGCGTTTGCCGCGTATGGCGCTGCGGACGGGATTGAGCTTGAGTTGCACTCCTATCATGCGTTCTATCTGCGTCGGCTTGATGGCGGTGCGCAGGTGCTGGCCCGTTCGCATGAAGCCGATGTCGATGGGTATGCGTGCCTCGTTGGCGTATGCCATGGCAAAGGCTATCGCCGTCTCGGGAACGCCGATGACAACGTCAGCGTCAACAGGGTGCTGGAGCGCGAGGAGCTGGCCTATCTTCTTGCGTATCTCGTGGATGTTGATGTCGTTTATCCTTGAGTCGATGCGTGCCATGTAGACGTACTCGAAGATGCAGTTTGCCGGGGTGATGGGGCGCGGGTCCTTGTGCTCCTCGATGTAGTGGCGGTCAACAACCACAATCTCGCCGGGCTCGATATCCCGTGACAGCTCGGCACCGATGACATCCAGAGCCGCCGTCTCGGAGGCGATGACGGCGAGGTCGAATCCTACGCCGCCGATGAGGAGCGGCTTGACACCCCGCTTGTCGCGGGCGGCTATCATCTTGTCCGTGGTAAGGATGACCATGGCATACGCTCCTTCGAGCGTGTCGAGGAATCGGCGTACCGCGTCCGCCTCGGGCATGGTGGCGAGGTCCTCACGCAACACAGCCACCGCTTCGTCCGTGATGGTGACGCTCCCGTCAAAAAAGATGGCGAGGTCGTCGGCGACGTACGTGTTGCCGTCGCGCGTCGCGATGCATCCCGCCCCGGCGAATCCCTTGAGCCGCTCGATGTCGGCGGGCGCCATGTTCTGCTGTACCAGGCCGCTCTTTGCGGCCGTCTTCACTTCCTTGAAGTTTGTCGTTGAGATGGCAAAGCTTTCCTGTCCCCTGGACTGGAGGGCCACCATCTGGTAGTAAACAAATCGTGAGACATCCCATATCTCGTCAAAGGCGTAGATGCCACATACTCCCGTCATGCTATAACCTCTTGGTGTCTTTCCACTGATTGCGTTCGTTTTCCCTGCATTTTCCCAGCATCTCGGCTCTTTCGCACGTGATGCAGGTGGGATACTCCCCTGTCAGGCAGGCCAGACAGAGCTGGGAACGGGGTATCCCGATGGCTTTCACGAGGCCGTCTATGGACTGGTAGGTCACCGAGTCCGCCCCGATCTTTTTTTCAATTCCTTCTGTGCCGCAGGAGGCGATAAGCTCGTCTTTTATCGTCATGTCGATGCCGTAAAAGCATGGGTGCGTGATGGGTGGGCAGCTGGAGACAAAGTGCACTTCCTTTGCCCCGTACCGTCGCAGGAGTCCCACGATGCGCCGTGAGGTGGTGCCGCGCACGATGCTGTCGTCCACAAGCGCGATGCGCTTGCCCTCTATCTCGCGCCTGATGACGTTGAGCTTTTCCACAATGGCCGACTCCCTGAATCGCTGGGTCGGCATGATAAACGTTCGTCCAATGTACCTGTTCTTGATAAGGCCCTCGCGGTAGGCGATACCGTTTTCGAGGGCGAATCCCAGCGCCGCCGTACGGGCGGTGTCGGGAACGGGGATGACCGTGTCCACCTCGTGGTCGAATGCAAGGTTCGTCCCCAGCTTGAATCGTACGTCGTAGACACTGTGTCCCTCAATCACCGAGTCGGGCCGCGAGAAGTAGACGTACTCGAAGATGCAGTGTGACGGCTGAGCGGGTCGCAGCTGCCGCGACGTGATACCGTTGTCGCACAGCGAGACCATCTCCCCCGGGGCGATGTCGCGCACGAGCTCGTAGCCGGTCACGTCAAGCCCGACGCTTTCGCTGCAGACCATGTAGGTAGGCCCGGTCTCCGTTTCTTTTTTACCCAGGACCAGGGGGCGTATGCCGTGGGGGTCGCGGATGGCGAGCACCTGCCCTCCCTCCTTGCCGAGGAGCATCGTTGCCGAGTATGAGCCCTGCACCGTGTCCATGGTCTCCCCTATGGCGTCCTCGACCTCGAGCTTCGAGAGCTTTTCGGCAAGGACGTTGAGAAGGATCTCGGTGTCAGAGTCGGTCTGGAGCAGGCGGTGCTTGTCATGGAGGTAGCACTTGAGCTCCTGGCAGTTGGTCAGGTTCCCGTTATGTGCGAGGCCGAGACCGTACGGGTAGCTGGTGAAAAGCGGCTGTGCCTCGGCGGAGGGGTCCATGCCTGCCGTAGGGTAGCGCACATGCCCTATGCCGAGGTTTCCCTCGAGGTCCTCGAGGGGGAAGGACTGGAAGACCTCGGACACGAGGCCGTCGCCCTGCTTGCGGTAGAACTTTTCATTCTTCGTCAGGATGCCAGCCGAGTTCTGCCCCCGGTGCTGGATGGCGATGAGCGCCCGGTATGCCTCCCAGGCGATGTCGGGCCCGCACAGTCCTATGACGCCGCACATCAGAAGGTCTCCCCTATGTATGCCAGGACCGATTCGAAGAAGGTCTTTCCCGCGTACCCGTGCTCGTTGCCCGTGAAGAAGGTCCGCTCGGGGTGCGGCATCATGCCGAACACGTTGCCCTTCTTGTTGCAGATGCCTGCGATGTTGTTCGGGGAGCCATTGGGATTCCACGGATACCCTGCGTTTTCATCGCCCGCCTCATCTACGTACTTGAAGAGAACCTGCCCCGCCTTTTCCAGGGCAAGGGCCGCTTGTGACCCGCCGGAAAGGAGCAGCTTTCCCTCGGCATGTGCCGAGGGGATGATGAGGCGCTCTCCCTCGGGGATGAGGTGCGTGAACGCGCAACTTTTTGGGGACACGGCCTTGAGGATGGTATGCCGGCACTCAAATCGCGCCGAGTCGTTGCGTGCAAGGCAAGCGGTGACACCCTGCCCGTCACCGGGGAGGAGGCCGAGCTCAACAAGGATCTGGAATCCGTTGCAGATGCCGCCCACCGGGTACCCGTCCTTCACAAAGGAA
>JAHKLV010000078.1 GCA_020854925.1 Candidatus Methanofastidiosia archaeon
CTCTTTTCGGCGTCTCCATGCCGGTGTTTTGGCTTGGTATCATGATGATATATATTTTCAGCATCAAGCTTGGCATCACACCCGTTCAGGGGCGCCTCACCACGGGCATCGAACTTGAGCGTATCACGGGCATGTACATCCTTGACAGCATCCTCACCCTCAACGGGCCGGCGTTTGTAAGCAGTGTCCGGCATCTTGTCTTGCCGTCACTCGCGCTGGCGACAATCCCTATGGCCACCATTGCCCGTATGACGCGCTCGTCCATGCTCGAGGTGCTGCGTCAGGACTACATACGCACCGAGCGCGCCAAGGGATTGTCCGAGCGCGCCGTCATCTACCGGCACGCCATTAAGAACGCCCTTATCCCTGTTGTCACCGTCATCGGCATGAACATAGGCGTCCTCATGGGGGGCGCCGTGCTCACGGAGACCATCTTTACCCTTCCCGGCCTTGGCAAGTATATCTACGACGCCATCATGGCCTATGACTATCCCGTGGTGCAGGGGTTCACGCTCTTTTTTGCCACGGTGTTTGTAATAATTAATTTAGCAACGGATATCCTGTACGGGTACATCGACCCGCGCATACGGTACGAGTGAGGTGCACGCCATGACGATAAAACCCACAAAGAGAAGAACACGTACGGAGGACACCTGGCGCCAGTTTCGGCGCAACAAGACCGGTATGGCTGGCCTGGTTCTTCTCTGCATCATCGTGCTCCTCAGCCTAGCGGCACCGCTCATCGCTCCGCACGACCCCTACGACGCCGATTTGTCCCGGCGTCTTAAACCGGGGGTCTGGAGCGATGACAGCCCCGACGGCTTCTACCTCCTCGGCACCGACTCCCAGGGACGCGACCTCTTCACCCGTATCCTCTACGGGGGAAGGACGACGCTCGGGGTGGGATTTGTCGCTCTTGGCATAGCGCTGAGCATCGGCATCACCTTCGGCTTGCTGGCTGGCTATTTCGGGGGGGCGATTGACAATGTCATCATGCGTTGCGTTGACATCCTCTTTGCCTTTCCCGCCCTCCTTCTTGCCCTGGTCATCGCCGGCACCCTTGGCCGCGGCATCGACAAGGCGATGATAGCCATCGGCATCACGTACTCCCCCCAGATGGTGCGCGTGGTGCGCAGCGGCGTGCTGATGATTAAGGAGATGGAATACATCGAGGCGCAAAAGGCCATCGGTTCAAGCCATGGCCGCATCCTTTTGCGCCATATCCTTCCTAATTCCATGGCGCCCATCATCGTGTATGGGACCCTCATGCTCGCGACGGCGATTCTTGATGCAGCCGCCCTGGGGTTCCTTGGCGTGGGAGCGCAGGTGCCTTCACCCGAATGGGGGCTCACGCTTTCGGCCAGCCGGCAGTATCTGATTACCGGCGCTTGGTGGGCAGCCACCTTCCCCGGCATTGCCATCCTCTTTTCCGTGATTTCGCTCAACTTGCTTGGCGACGGGTTGCGCGACGCCCTGGACCCCCGCCTCAAGGGAGGTGCCAAGCTATGACCGGGCCGCTCCTTGACGTGCGCGACCTCAAGACGCACTTTTTCACCGATGACGGCGTGGTCAAGTCCGTCGATGGCGTGAGCTTCTCGATAAAGAAGGGCGAGACGTTTGGCCTTGTGGGCGAGTCCGGCTGCGGCAAGTCCGTGACAGCACTTTCCATCATGCGCCTCATCCCGTCACCCCCGGGGAGGATTATAGGCGGGAGCATCGACTTCGAGGGAACGGACCTGGTGGGTCTTTCCGAGCGCGAGATGCAAAAGATTCGGGGGAACAAGATATCCATGATCTTCCAGGAACCCATGACGAGCCTCGACCCCGTCTTTACCATCGGTAGCGAGCTTGTCGAGACGATTCGCCTTCACCAGCACCTGGACAAGGACGACGCGTGGGACAAGGCGGTGGAGATGCTCGAGCTCGTGGGCATTCCAGACCCGCAGTCCCGGATGAAGAAGTATCCCCATGAGCTTTCGGGCGGGATGCGTCAAAGGGTCATGATAGCCATGGCGTTGGCGTGCGAGCCCTCCCTTCTTATCGCCGACGAGCCCACGACGGCACTTGACGTCACCATCCAGGCACAGATACTCACGCTCATGGAAGACCTCAAGCGCACGTTTGACACCGCCATTCTCCTCATCACCCACGACCTCGGCGTCGTGGCGCAGCACTGTGCCAACGTTGCGGTGATGTATGCGGGAAACATCGTTGAGCAGGGGTCGGTCTATGACATCTTCGACGACCCGCGCCACCCCTATACCCAGGGTCTCATCCGTTCGGTGCCCTCCCTTGACCGTGCCGTGACGCGCCTCGAGGTCATGGAAGGTACCGTACCCAATCTCATCGACCCGCCGAAGGGATGCCGGTTCCGTCCTCGCTGCACCGTCTGCGGCCCCGAGTGCCTCGCAACGTTCCCCGACCTGCGCTTTATCACCGATAGCCACCTGGTGCGCTGCAATAAGGAGGTGCGCACATGAGCGACCTCCTTTCCGTCGAACACCTCCGGCAATACTTTGCTGCGCGTGCCGGATGGCTCAAGCCGACTGAGTACACCAAGGCGGTGGACGATGTGAGCTTTTCGATACAGAAGGGCGAGACATTCGGGCTTGTGGGCGAGTCCGGCTGCGGCAAGTCCAGCTGTGGCAAGACCATCCTCAAGCTCCATGAGCCTACCGGCGGCAGTATCGTATACGACGGTACGGACATCACCGGATTCGACCGACGCCAGATGCTGCCATACCGTCGGCGGATGACCATCATCTACCAGGATCCCTATGCGTCGCTGGATCCCCGCATGTCAGTGGGAGACATCATAGCCGAACCCATGGATGTGCACCGGCTCTACGGACGCGAGGAA
>JAHKLV010000006.1 GCA_020854925.1 Candidatus Methanofastidiosia archaeon
AAAAAGCTCGTACTACGGGCACGGCATGAGCGCTAGGGGGCGGGCAAGGTGACGACGGGCGATGACAGGCACCTCATAGCGCCCAGGATGCACGCCGCGCTCGACGGCCACCTTGGGAACGGCATCCCACGGCACTTTTGCTCCGCAGCGTCGGCACCGGTAGCCCTGTGAAAAGCCGATGGACTGCATGGACGTCCCGCAGCATTTCGGCACAACAGGCCGGACAAGGGAGGCAAGAGTGTGGATCTCAAGCTTTTCCAGATTGAGGGTGAGGCCAAAGGGCGTTTCCATGACACCGCCCCACACGGTCAGGTCATCACCCACGGCAAGCGCCCGCACCACCGCACGAAATTCCTTCGTCGGCTCATAGGCGGCACAGATGACCGAACCTACCCCGTCAGAAAGGGAGAAGAAGACATGGCCGTGGTGGACGTCATGCGGTGCATCCGACACGCGGCCCCGGAGCCTTACCGAGCGATAGCGCCGCAGGCCGGCGGTATCGGCGTCTTCGATGTGGGCATCCGTAGCCTGATTCGTTTCAAAGACCTGGGAAAACGAAACGGGTTCTGAACGCACCATGGCCGCGGCGGAGCAGACCGCTTCCCGGCTAGTACCCCGGATACCATACAAGACGGGGCAGGGTGAACGCGGCGCGATGGCGACATACCCGTTTCGTGCGTCGTACGAGTCGAAGACCGAAGGGTACAGTGCGGCATCCATGTCACTGACAGACAGGGCATCGACATAGCGTGGGGTGCCGATGGAACCGAGCTCCCGGTAGGCGATCAGCTCATAGGTTGGGGACGTGATACGGGCGCCGACGGCAGCAAGCGCGCCGATGATGCCTCTTCCGTTCCCGCAAAAAAAGAGCCGCGCGCCAAGGTGCAGGGCAAGCTCCTTCGCCTCGTCGATGCCGACCTCCTCATGGAGGGCACGTCGGTAGAACGCCTCAAGTACCGGTGGCGGGGATGGCGCATCGAGCAAGATGGCCCCAGGATTCGTATCGGGGCCCGGCATGCGAGACGCCGCTATCATGTCGGTGACCGTCTCCCACACGACATCGGGGTCGCCGTGCACCGCAAACGCCAAGGCGCCGTTTCCCCGTGTCTTGTACGGAATGTTGGGATTGAGGCGCACCAGCCGCGGCAGACCCTCTATCGCAGCAGAATCCTCAAGCGCAGCGATGATGCGGGCGCACAAATACGTCGTGCACATGCCCTCACGGGAGTCCGTGTCGTCCAGGCCGACAAGCATAGAAATCTTTTTAATATGGCTTTATTTTAAAGGTATCTATGGGGAATGAGCGTGAAATGCTCACGCAGGATACGGCATCACTCTTTCAGAAGGCAGGATTCGAGACCTCGTTGTGCAACATCCGCGCCTGTTATGACATCATAGCCAGGGGCAAGGCTGCCACCTTCCTCATCAAGGCGATGCCCAATGTCGACGCCATGACCCCCGACTATGTCCAGGATCTCAAGACGCTCTGCTACTACTTCAAGGCGCATCCCCTTGTCATCGGGATACGCACCAAGGCAGAGGAGCTGCGGACCGGGGTCATCCATTTCCGTGACGACATACCTGTCATCAGCATCGGGACGCTCGAGCACATCATCATCGACAACGAACCGCCGCTGGTCTATGCAGATAGGGGGGGATTCTATGTCCAGATCCACGGTGACCTCCTGCGCAGCATACGGGAAAACATGGGGTATTCCATGGCGGAGTTCGCCAAGGAGATGGGCGTGTCGAGAACGACCCTGTACGACTACGAGCATTCCAAGCGCGGCATCGACCTGGAAGTCGCCATACGGCTGGAGGAAATCCTTGACACCCCGCTTATCAAGCCGCTCAGTATCCGCAAGGATATTTCTGAGCGCGAACCGGCACATCCCCCTGAACCACGGACGCCCCTCGAACGTGACGTCTACGAGTTGCTTGGGAGAATCGGGCTCGTGGTGCACCCCACCAAGCGCACGCCCTTTGATGCCGTGGTACGGGAACAGGACGAGCGCCCGAAGCTCTTCATGCTCACCGGTATCGCCAACATCGACCTTCGCAGCGCCAAGCGCCGCATCGCGGTGGTGCACGAACTGGCCACGCTCCTCGAAAAGGACGCCGTGTTTGTCTTTAGCACACCGGTGCCCAAGCGCAGCATCAGCGGCGTGCCCATCATCCAGGTGGACGAGATACGGTGCCTTGCCGACTGTGACGCCATGCTGGAAGTCGTCAAGGAGCGCACCTCCGATGAAGAAGAAGATTAGAATAACTCTTTGTGCATTTACTTTGTAGTAAAACCGAAATCTTTTTATATCATTACAAATCCCTAGTTTTGTGTACCATCTGGTACGCATCCATGATGAATGTATATAACAATTTTGAAGGTGAAAGCACTATGGCGCAAATGAAACAGCCGATGAACGTCACCGAAGAGGGTGGCCAGCGATTCATTGGACGAGACGCCCAGCGGATGAATATCCTCGCCGGACGTATCGTCGCAGAGACCGTAAAGACCACGCTTGGTCCCCGCGGTATGGACAAGATGCTTGTTGACTCCCTTGGTGACGTCGTCATCACGAACGATGGCGCGACCATTCTCAAGGAAATGGACATCGCCCACCCCGCGGCAAAGATGATTGTCGAAGTGGCAAAGACGCAGGACGACGAGGTCGGCGACGGCACCACCACAGCCGTGGTCATTGCAGGAGAGCTGCTCAAGAAGGCAGAGGGACTCCTCGACCAGAACCTCCACCCCACGGTCATCGCCTCTGGGTACAAGATAGCCGCGGAAGAGGCAGACGCCATCCTCCTGAACATGGCAACGAAGGTAGACATCAACAATGAGGAGCTCCTCCTCAAGGTCGCCAACACCGCCATGACCGGCAAAGGCGCGGAAAAGGCCAAGGACACCCTTGGAAAGCTTGCCGTGACCGCTGTCAAGCAGGTTGTGGAAAAGGTAAACGGCGGCTGGGAAGTCGACACCGACAACATCAAGGTCGAGAAGAAGATCGGCGGCAGCGTCGAGGATTCAAAGCTTATCAAGGGCATTATCATTGACAAGGAACGCGTGCACTCCGGCATGCCTGAGCGCGTGAAGAACGCACAGATAGCCCTCATCGCCACGGCAATGGAGGTCAAGGAGACCGAGACCGACGCTGAAATCCGCATCACCGACCCCGAGATGCTCCAGCGCTTCATCGAGCAGGAAGAGAACATGCTCAAGAAGATGGTGGAGAAGGTCAAGGCCGTCGGCGCGAACGTCGTGTTCTGCCAGAAGGGCATCGACGACCTTGCACAGCACTACCTTGCCAAGGAAGGCATCCTTGCCGCACGCAGGGTGAAGAAGTCTGACATGAAAGCCCTTTCACGCGCCACCGGCGCCCGCATCGCCACCAAGATCGACGACCTCGAAGAGAGCGACCTCGGTAAGGCCGGCCTTGTGGAAGAGCGCAGGATTGCTGGAGACGAGATGATCTTTGTTGAAGACTGCAAGGACCCCAAGTCGGTCAGCCTCCTGCTTCGCGGAGGAACAGAGCACTTTGTCGACAGTGTCGAGCGTGCCCTTGACGACGCCATTGGCGTGGTTGCCTCAGTCATCGAGGACGGCACCATCGTCGCCGGCGGAGGAGCAGTTGACATGGAGCTGAGCAAGCGCCTCGGTGAGGTCGCAGACAAGTACTCCGGTAGGGAGCAGCTTGCCATCAAGGCATTTGCAGAGGCGTTCGAGATCATACCGCGCACCCTTGCTGAGAATGCAGGGCTTGACCCCATCGACCTTCTCGTCGAGCTCAGGTCAAAGCACGAGACAAACGGAAAGAACATCGGCCTCGATGTCTTTGAAGGCAAGACCGCGGACATGTTCGAAAAGGGCATTATCGAACCGCTCAGGATTAAGGAGCAGGCCATCAAGTCGGCCTCTGAAGCGACCATCATGATCCTGCGGATCGACGATGTCATTGCCGCCTCGGACCTCAGCCACGGCGGAGGCATGCCCGGTGGAATGCCCGGCGGCATGGGCGGCATGGACGACATGGGAATGTAAAGGTTTATTAATTCCCTTTTTCTTTTTTTATTTGGAGGAACCAAGATGGATGTTAAGAAAGGTACTACCACCGTTGCCCTGGTTAGCAAGGACGGTGTCGTGCTTGTTGCAGATAAGCGCGTTTCTCTTGGGTATCACATTGCCCACAAGAATGCAAAAAAAGTATTGAAGATTACGGATAACATCGGTGTCACCACAGCGGGAAGCGTTGGTGACATACAGTCACTGGTGGGGTACCTTCGGGCGGAGGCAAAGCTCTACGAGATAAAGAACGGAAAGATGATGAGCCCCAAGGCCCTTGCAAAACTCACCGCAGCCATCCTTCAGGGAAACCGGTACTACCCGCTCTACGCCTGGCTCGTGCTTGGCGGTATGGACGGGGAGAAGGGATACGTGTTTTCCATCGACCCCATCGGGGGCGTCTCCGAGGACGAGATGGTGGCCACCGGTTCAGGCATGGAACCCGCGTACGGGGTCCTTGACGACCGCTACCGCCCAGGCATGAACCTTGACGAGACCGTCAAGCTCGGCGTTCGGGCGCTTCTTGCCGCCATATCACGGAACATGGGGACCGGCGACGGCGTTTCGGTATCGGTCATCACGAAAGAAGGTCTCAGGGAGTACACCAACGACGAAGTGGATGCCGTCATCGCATCGCTCAAGGAGGGAGCATAAATGGTATTCGGACCCCGCGGAGGAGGATACGACCATGCAATCACGGTCTTTTCCCCCGACGGAAGCCTGTATCAGGTCAGCTACGCTGCCGAGGCAGTGAAGAAGGGCTCAACGGCCCTAGGCGTTAAATGCAAGGACGGCATCGTGCTTGCCGTAGACAAGAGCCTCCCCTCTAACCTTGTGGAAGCCGAGTCGTTTGAAAAGATCTTCCAGATTGACGACCACATGGCAACCGCCTCGTCAGGCATCATTGCCGACGCACGCGTGCTTGTCGACAGGGCGCGCATCCAGGCGCAGATTCACAAGCTCACCTACGACGAGGAGATCTCGGTCATGGCCCTGACAAAGAGCATCGGCGACCTCAAGCAGATGCACACCCAGTACGGGGGCCTGCGACCCTTTGGCGTATCCCTCATCATCGCCGGTGTGGATTCCGACGGACCGCAGCTCTTTGTAACCGAACCGTCAGGCGCCTTCCTCGAATGGAAAGCGACAGCCATCGGTTCAGGCAAGCCCCAGGCCATGGACATGTTCGAAAAGGAGTACGACCAAGAAAAGACGCTTGACGCGTCCATACTGCTCGCCCTCAAGGTGCTTCGCGCCTCAATGGACGAGGAAATGGAAGCGACAAACATCGAGGTCGTCGTCATCGAGTCCGGGACCGGCAAGTTCAAGCGCATGACCGCCGATGAAGTGACCGGCTTTATCTCCCAGCTTCCTCCCGAGGAGGAAGAGGGCGACGAAGAGTCTACCGAAGAGGATGAATAATCCTTCTTCCCCTTTTCTTCTTTCTTTCCTTTGGCGAGATTCCGCCATCACCCACGGCCGAGTACCGGGCACGATGCCACAGTACACAATACTTATAAAGCACTATCTGCACAGTAGCATATGCGCTATATCATCGTTACCGGTGGCGTCCTTTCCGGTTTAGGGAAAGGACTGACGACTGCTTCCATAGCGAAACTCCTCCAGTCCATGGGGTATTCTGTGAATCCCATCAAGGTGGACCCCTACGTCAACATCGACGCCGGGACCATGAGCCCCATAGAGCACGGCGAGGTCTTTGTCCTCGACGACGGCGGCGAGGTAGACCAAGACCTGGGTAACTACGAGCGATTCCTCGACATTTCTCTCACCCGCGCCCACAATGTCACCACGGGCAAGGTTTACCAAAATGTTATACACAAGGAGCGTAAGGGCGATTACCTTGGAAAGACCGTGCAAATCATCCCCCATATCACCAACGAGATTAAGGACCTCATACGTGCCACTGCCGATGGGCATGACTTTGTGATTATCGAGGTGGGAGGCACGGTGGGGGACATCGAAAGCATGCCATTCCTTGAAGCGGTACGACAGCTTGCCAACGAGGAAGAGGTGCGATTCGTGCATGTGGTGCCTATTCTGCAGCTCAGTGTTGTTGGCGAACAGAAGACCAAGCCAGCCCAACACTCGGTACGCGAGCTCATGGCAGCAGGGATAAAGCCGGACGTCCTTGTCTGCCGGACTGCAACGCCGCTCCAAGCGGAGGTAAAACGCAAGGTGGCACAGTTCTGCAATGTCAGGGAGGACTACGTCATCGAGAATCGCGACGCGCCAGATATCTACCATATCCCGCTCCTGCTTCGGGACCAGCAGGTGGGGAAAAAAATCCTCTCGCTCTTTGGTATCGACAACGTTTCGGCTCTCACCGCATGGGAACAGCGGATATCTGCACCCAAGACCGTTACCGTCGATATCGGCCTCGTGGGAAAGTACACCAAGCTTCACGACTCCTACGTATCGGTCCTGGAAGCCCTGCACCACGCAGGGTACGAGGCGGGAGCAGAGGTCTGTGTGCATTGGGTGGAGTCCGACTTTCTGACGACAGAGCACCTCTCGCGCTATGACGGCATCCTCGTACCAGGCGGGTTCGGACCCCGGGGTGCAGAAGGAAAAATACAGGCCATCAAGTACGCAAGGGAACAAAACGTACCGTTTCTAGGCCTCTGCTACGGATTCCAGCTTGCCATTGTAGAGTTTGCCCGATATTGCGGCATAAAAAACGCCGTCTCCTCTGAATTTGACGAGGATGGCACCGCGGTCATAGACTTTTTGGAGTCGCAAAAGCACCTCGAAGCCATGGGGGCGACCATGCGCCTCGGTTCGTCGAAAGTCCTGGTAAAAAAAGGCACCAAGGCATACGAGCTGTACGGCACCTGCGACATCTTCGAACGCCACCGACACCGCCTCGAGGTGGTCCACGACTTCATCACACTCTATGAGGGGCACGGGGGCGTCTTCTCTGGCTCATCGCCCGATGGCAGGATGGAGATATTCGAGATACCCACGCACCCCTATTTCCTCTGCACGCAGTTCCATCCCGAGTTCAAGTCACGGGTGGAACGCCCGGCGCCCACCTTTAAGGGATTTGTGCAGGCATGCGTCAAGAGGAAACAAGGGGATGCAGCGAACGGCGCGTGCTAGCCCCGCTCGTGCATACGGGAAAGGACCGGGCGTTTTGCGGCTGCCAGGATATCAAGCTGCCGGCGCGACGCCACATGCGGTGCGGAGCGCACCGTTTTTGGATCCTCATAGCATTCTTTTTTTATCTCGATGAGCGCCGATGCGAAAGCATCAAGCTCCCCTTTTGATTCCGTTTCCGTGGGCTCTATCATGAGTGCCTCCTTCACCACGAGCGGAAAATGCACCGTGGGGGCATGAATCCCGTAATCGAGGAGTCGCCGGGCCACGTCGGCGGCGCCGCACCCCGTTTCCTTCTTGAGAGCGGCACACGATATGACAAATTCGTGCATGCGTAGCGGCGCGTCGTCGTAATACGGCACCTCGAAGTGGCTCTTGAGGAGGTGGAGCAGGTACATGGCGTTTAGGACCGCTTGGCCCGATATCTCATGCATGCGGCCGTGATTCGCATACAGGTAGGCGTAAGCCCGAACCATCACCCCCACATTGCCGTAGTATGCCCGCACCTGTCCGATAGAGCGTGGTGCGTCATACGACCAGGAGAAGGTATCACCGTCCCGTACGAGACGGGGTACGGGAAGGTACGGTTCAAGGGCTTTGGTCACCCCGATGGCCCCGGCGCCTGGACCGCCGCCCCCATGAGGGGTGGCAAAGGTCTTGTGGAAGTTGAAATGCACGACATCAAATCCCATGTCCCCCGGGCGCGCCCTACCGACAAGCGCATTAAGGTTCGCACCGTCATAGTAGAGGAGGCCGCCCGCATCATGGACGATGCCGGCAATCTCATGTATATCGCGCTCAAAGATGCCAAGCGTGTTCGGATTCGTGAGCATGAGCCCCGCGGTCCTGGTGGAGACGATGGCGGCCAGCGCGTCGACATCCACCCGCCCGTCGTCACGCGAGGGCAGCTCAACAACCCTGCAGCCCCCCATGGCGGAGCTTGCCGGATTCGTGCCATGAGCGGTGTCGGGCACGATCATCTCGTCGCGCCCCCCACCAGCCTCGGCGTGGGAAGCCATGATAATCCTGACGCCAAGGTACTCCGCCTGTGCACCCGCCGCTGGCTGGAGTGATAGCGCCTGCGTGCCCGACAGGTCCTTGAGCAGTTCCGAGAGGTGCCACATAAGGGCAAGCGTGCCCTGTACAAAGAAGGGGGGGTCCTCGGGATGGTGCATGGTGAGGAGGGGAACATTCGCAAGCACCTCATGGAGCTTGGGATTATACTTCATGGTGCATGAACCAAGGGGATACATGCCCGTATCGACGCCATAGTTCATGTGCGAGAGGCGGAGGAAATGGCGCATGACGTCCTGCTCTGAGAGCTCAGGCAGGTCTGGTGGCACCTCACGTGACAGCGCCGATGGAAGCGGCGGGGCGTCTTCAAAGCGGGCTGGCGGCACATACCCCGCCGCACCCGGCCGCGAGCGACGGTACAGGTCATCGTCGTATGCTGCCTGGCGGTACATCAAAGCCCCTCCAGGACGGTGCACAGCATATCGATATCATCACGCCTATGCAGGTCGGTGATGCAGTAGAGCGCAGCGTGGGTTCCCACGGGGATGCCCCCCGCCAGCCCGTGGGGGGCAAGGGCGGCATCGATTGCGGCAGGAGACACGGGAGAAGACGCCACAAACTCACGAAAGTGGAAAGACCGGTAGGCCGGTGCCTCCCATCCGGGAAGGGAGGACAGGCGGCGCATGGCATAGCGGGCGTTGGCCATGAGCGCTTCTGCCAGACCGGCAAGCCCCCTCGGGCCGAGATAAGAGAGATAAGCCGCACACGCAACGGCGCACAGAGCCTCGTTTGTGCAGATGTTCGAGGTGGCCCGTTCCCGGCGGATGTGCTGCTCACGGGTCTGGAGGGACATGACATACCCGGTAGCACCGTCGGCATCCACCGTCTTGCCGATGAGGCGCCCCGGCATCATGCGGATAAGCGCCATGTCGTCACGCACGGCAAAAAGGCCAAGAAGCGGGCCGCCGTACGTAACGGGATTGCCGAGATGTGATGCCTCTCCCACGACAACGTCGGCGCCCAAGGACCCAGGAGCGCGGGCGAGACCACAAGAAAGGGGGTCGGTGCCTACGCACAAAAGGGCGCCGGTATCATGGGCAAGAGCTGCCATGTCAGGGACATGCTCCTCAAAGAAGCCAAGATACGAGGGCGATTCGATATAGACGCCCGCACATGGGCGCCCGAGAACGGCGGCAAGATGCTCGAGGTCCATCTGCCCCGTTTCAGGATGGTGGGTAATGTCGATGATATCCACACCCGCCGCGGCGGCATAGGTGCCAAGGACGGCGCGCCTCTGCGGAGACATGGTGTCGGGAACGGCAAAGGCATCCCTGTGGGTAACACGGACGCAGAGGAGCATAGCTTCGGCAAGCGCCGTGGACCAGTCATACATCGAGGCGTTGACGACGGGAAGGCCGACAAGTTCCGCCATGAGGCACTGGTACTCGTAGAGTGACTGAAGCATCCCCTGGGACACTTCCGGCTGGTAGGGCGTATAGGAGGTGGCGAATTCGCCACGTGAGACGATAGAGGAGACCACGGCGGGCACGTGGTGACGGTATACGCCCCCGCCCCTGAACGAGACGACGGGCCTGTTGGCCCCTACGGTGCCAAGGACGGCGCGCTCCACCTCCACATCACCGCGTGGCGGTGGCGTAAGTGGGGGACAGGACAGCCTGACCGAGGGCGGTATGTCGGAAAAAAGGTCGTTGACACCGATACATGCCCGCATCGACTCGTTGTCTGGCTCGGAGGGAAGAAACGGCATGTGATTACCACCATTCCATGTACGGGGAAGCTTATACGGTTTTTCCCCGCATTGCGCCATCTAGCGGTAGCGGCGCTTCACGTTCGTGTCGGTGTCTGCCAGCCGCTTGAGCTCGAGCTCGATATTCGCGTCAGGGGGCAGCGCCTGGTGGAGATAAATGCCGGTGCGCCCCACCTTGTTCCGCCGATGAAGCACCTGCTGGCGCTCCCGCACCATGCCCAGGGGCACGTTCACTATCTTGGCCACCTCCGCCTCGCGGCCGGTGACCTCCGAGCCACGGTGG
>JAHKLV010000135.1 GCA_020854925.1 Candidatus Methanofastidiosia archaeon
CGAGCAGCGCGAAACGGTAGTTTTGCTCGGTGTAGTCATGGCCCGGGTAGACGAGCGTCTCCTCCGGCAGGGCCGCGAGCTTGCGTAGCGAATCATACATCGTCTGCATGTCCGTGCCGAACACCCGTCCGCAGCCGGCGATGAACAGCGTATCCCCGGTGAACAGGCATGCCGGTCCGCCAGCGGCCTCGGTCACATGGTAACACACGCTGTCGGCGGTATGGCCGGGCGTGGCGATCCGACGCACCGATAGACCGCCTGCGGCCAAGTGATCGTCCGCCAGAGGCGTTTGCGGTCCAATGGTGGCCGACTCGTATCGGCGGGTTAGTTCGGCCACGCCGGCCGTATGATCGGCGTGGCCGTGCGTGCACAGGATATGGCTCGGTTTCAACCGGCGAGCCTCCAACACGGCCATGACGGGCCCTGCCGACCCGGGATCGACGACCAGGCAAAGCCCCTTGCCGCAGGGCAGGATGTAGCTGTAGTTGTCGGCCCCCACACGAACTGTCGTCACGTCGATCATCTCAGCCTCCGCGAACCACCGCCGTCGGCCGGATTATACGACATCCATCCCGCCGGCCGAAGCATCGATTGTCGGGTGCATGGCGCTTGTCTCCCGGATCGACAAACCGTAGACTCTCTTCTGAAGCGTATTGCGATGAAAGGACTTGATTATGGCACCGACGGCACTGGTGGCGATTGCGGATGGAACGGAAGAAATCGAGGCCGTGACGATCATTGACACCCTGCGGCGGGCCGGTGTCGAGGTCACGGTCGCCTCGGTCGATGGCCCGCAGGTGACCGCCTCGCGCCGGGTCAAGCTGCTCGCCGATTGCCGGATTGACGCGTGCAGGGACCGCACGTTCGACCTGATCGCCCTGCCCGGCGGCATGCCCGGCGCCGAACACCTGCGGGATTGCCGAGTCCTGATCGACCTGCTGCGGGCCCAAGCGCAGGCGGGCCGGTTGTACGCGGCGATCTGTGCCTCGCCGGCGGTCGTTCTGGCCGCGCACGGTCTGTTGCCCAACAAAGCCACCGGATACCCGACGATGGCCGAGCCACTCGGCTCCCGGTTCGTCGACGAGCCGGTCGTGGTCGATGGTCCCTGCGTTACCAGCCAGGGCCCGGCGACGGCAATGGCCTTCGCCCTCAAGCTCGTCGAGGTGCTGTGCGGCGGCGAACGGGCCCAGCAGGTTGCCTCGGCCATGCTCTTCAAACATCCCCAATGATCGGGGCTGAGAACGCCCCTGTTATCGCCCCTGCGGCAAAAGACCCGCCGCCGTGGACCGGTCATCCTTCCGCCTGCCCGATCTGGCAAACGCGACATGCCGCCTGACGACATACAGCAATCGTGGCCGAAGCATCAGGATCGGGTCGCTTGACGAACACAGTTTTTTCAGCCGCGCCGCAAGACCGCCCACGGACTCACCATATCACAAGATACTACAAAATCGATGGTTACATCAAGTCGAGCGATTCGACAACGCCGAATTTTCGTGTCGCAAAATGAATATAGATATGCGCTTAAATTATAAGATTTTCCGAAATCGCGGAAAACGGCTTGTTCGGCTGTCGCTTTTCGAGTACAATAACGTCGCTGGAACAGGGTGATCGTTACCGGAGGAGAACACGGTCCAAGTGATCGCACACATGCAAGCAGAAACGTCTTCATTATCCGTGCGCCCACGGCGCGTTTTTGCGCGCGTCGGCCTTACCAGTACCGCCATGGCCGGTAGTGCGTCACGCGCGGGAACAGGCTGCAGAGACCGTCCTTGGAACTGCGATATCTAGGCTTGCTTGGGGCGCGCGACGCGTTGTCCTGAGCGGAGATGCTGAATGGAAGCTCGTTATTGGAGGACACGAAAAATGAGAGGAAAAACAGTTCTGTTAGGCTTGGTGCTGGCGATGGGTCTGGCCCTGGTAGCGGAGACGGCCAGCGCCCAACTCATCACCGCGGTCGAGCGGCGCAACCCCGACGGCAACAGCGGGGACACGCAGGCCGCCTTGGGAGGGGTGTTGAACGAGGGAAGTCTGTGCTTCAGCGATCGCACGCACACCTACAAAAACATCCCGGCGGAACTGGCGGGGATCGCCGAGTACGTCATCACCTGCAACGACGACAAGGACAATCCGAATCACGAACTGGACATCACCTTGTCGGCGCGGGCGGACGTGTACCTGATCCTCGACTTCCGTCTGGGCGATGGCAGCAACGCCGACCCGCCTACGCTGACATCGATTATGCCGTGGCTGGGCACCATGGGATTTGTAGACACGGGGCTCAAGGTTGACATCGATGAGAACAACGATGGGAGTATCAACCAGTACGGTCAACTCTATGTCGCCCAATTCGCCCCCGGGATGCTGACCCTGGAGGAACAGAACGATGGCGGCAGCCGCAACATGTATGGCGTTGCGGCGGTTCTGGTGGATCCGACGTTCAATCCGGCTCCATCGGTCAATGCGGGACCCGATCAGGCGATCGCCAAGCCCGTGGTCCCCCATGCGGTACAGCTTGACGGCACGGTGACCGACGAGGATCCGGAGGAACCCGAACCCGATCAAGGGCCCTGGGAACTGTCGATGGAGTGGAGCCTGGTCTCCGGCCCGGCGGCCGTGGAGTTCAGCGACGCGACGATCGAAGACCCGACGGTTACGATTACGGCTCCTGGCACGTACGTGTTGCAGTTGTACGCGACCGACACCGAGAAAGACGCCAGCGACACCGTGACGCTTTACGTTAACGATCCGAGCCAGAATCAGCTCATGGCCCACTGGGATTTCGAGGCCGTGCAGGCGGTTAAGGACGCGGCGGTGCTGGATGTGGCCAACGGCAACGACGGCGTCTGGGTCCCCATGGAC
>JAHKLV010000019.1 GCA_020854925.1 Candidatus Methanofastidiosia archaeon
CCTCGAGGATGTCAAGACCCAGCTCAAAGAGGCCATTGAGTGGCCGCTCAAGTACCCCGAGTCCTACAAGACCATCGGCATCAAGCCGCCCACGGGCGTGCTCCTCTACGGGCCGCCGGGAACGGGCAAGACCCTCCTTGCAAAGGCCGTTGCCACCGAGGCGGAGGCAAACTTCATCGCCGTGCGCGGCCCCGAACTCATCTCAAAATGGGTCGGTGAATCGGAGAAAGGCATCCGCAAGGTCTTCAAGCGGGCACGCCAAGTGGCGCCTTCCATCATCTTCTTCGATGAGATAGACGCCATCGCCGGCACCAGAGGAGAGGAATGCGGCGGTTCGAAGGTAACGGAACGCGTGGTGAATCAGCTGCTCAGCGAGATGGACGGCATCGAAAAGCTTGACAAGGTCACCGTCATCGCGGCGACCAACAGGCCGGACATCGTCGACGATGCCCTCCTGCGCCCCGGACGCTTTGACGCCCTCATAAAGATCCCCCTCCCCGACGAAAAGGCGCGCGCAGAGATACTTGCCGTGCACACCAAGCCCATGCCGCTTGGTGAGGACGTGGACCTTGCCGCCTTGGCCCAGGCGACGGAGGGATTCTCGGGTGCAGACCTGTCATCCCTAGCGCGTGAGGCAGGAATGTACGCCATCAGGGAGGATTTGGGAGCAAAGATAGTCACCAAGGAGCACTTCGACAAGGCGCTAGAAAAACTCAAGGAGTCGATCTCGCGGGAACATAAGTTCTTTTAGGGCTCCCGCCCCTTTTCTTTTTTCTTCAAATTCGTTAGTTTTAAAAGGGTTTTGCATGATTCAATGCTATGCTCATCATCGCGGGTCTCGGGTTGGATGGAAACGGCATTACCGTGGAGGCCCTTCGGGCCGTCCAGACGGCGGACGTCGTCTATGCCGAGTTCTATACATCACTTCCGCAAAAAAGCCCGGGTGACATCGGCGCATCGCTTGGCGTCAGTATCACTCCCCTCTCGCGAGAGGAAGTTGAAGAGCGCGAGCTACCCCTTGCCGAGGCCGCGTCGAGGGACGTGGCCTTCCTTGTCATGGGGGATCCGCTCGTCGCCACGACCCATATCTCCTTGGTGGACGAGGCGCGGCGCAGGGGAATCCACGTCAAGGTGTTCCATGCCGCGTCCATCTTCTCCGCTGTGGGAAGCACGGGGCTCATGCTTTACAAGTTCGGCAAGGCGGCAAGCATCGTGTACCCCGAGGAGAATTACATTCCAAAAAGCTTTTATGAGACGGTAGTGGATAATATTGAAAGAGGCTTGCATACGCTCTTATTTCTTGATTTAAAGGCAGATAAGGGCATCTATATGGACCCGGTGGACGGACTGGACATCCTTTCGTCCCTGGATGGGGAGACCCGCATAGCATCGGTAATCGTCGCATCCCGCATCGGATGGGATAGTGAGAACATTGTATATGGCACCCTCGACGAGGTTCGCTCGCTCGGCAAGGCGTTCTTCGGGCCGCCACCACACTGCATTGTGGTGCCCGGAACACTCCATTTCGCCGAAGAGGACTACCTTGCGCATTACAGGGTACGGTGAGACCATGAGAGAAGACAGGATAACGGATGAGAAGCTTGCCACGTACTTTTCTGTGGCACAGCGAGCGCTGGATGAAGTGAAGATTATTACCCCCAAGGGGAGCCACCTGGAAATTGTGGCATGGGACTATCTGGACATGGCGAAGCGGTATTTCAGCGATGCCGACTACTACTACCGGGAGAAAGGCGACTATGTCACCGCCTTTGCGAGCCTGAACTACCTGCATGGATTCCTAGACGCCGGCGCACGTCTCGGGGTCTTTAAGGTATCCTCCAACGAGCTCTTCGCCTTTGAAGAGGGGGGATAAGCGATGGTCAACTACCTTGTGGTCCTCGAAGTGCCCATTGTGCTCAAAAACGTCGGCACGCGTGACGACGCCGCGAACATCGCCATCGCGCAGGTTGGGAAGCAGCTCAAGCGGGTCAATCTCGAATACGTCAAGATAGAGATTGGCGCTTCACGATGCCCGAACTGCTCAGGGCTCTTTAACAGTGCCTTCGTGGTGGGAAAAATGGGCCTGGTGGGTGTCTATCTTTCCATGAAGGTCTTTAACGCCGAAACCGTGAAGCATGCGGAAAACATTGCCAAGTCGGCCATTGGCAGGGCACTCAAGGACGTTCCACTTAAGACGTTTGAGGTCCGCCAGATAAAGGACTGATACCATGAATGTCGCAGGCATACCGCTCAAAAATCCCCTCATCCTCTGCTCGGGGGTGCTTGGCATATCGTCGGCGCTTTTTGCGCGCCTAGAGAAGGCCGGAATGGGCGGCATTGTCACAAAATCGATATCCCTGCGGCCAACGGAGGGGTATCCGCCACCGACGGTGGTGCCGGTGGCAGGCGGCGTGCTCAACGCCATGGGACTACCCAATCCGGGCGTCGACGCCTTCCTGGAAGAGGTGGGAGAGGCATCGCTATCCATTCCCCTCATCATCTCGGTGTTTGGTACCGACGCCAAGGAGGTTGCGGCCATGGTGGACAGGGTAAGTCCGTACTGCGATGCCGTAGAGCTCAACCTTTCCTGCCCCCATGCAGGAGGACTCCTGGCCATAGGACAGAATCCCTGTCTCGTGCGGTCTGTCGTTGCCTCCGCGGCACGTGCGGCAACCGTTCCTGTCGTCGCCAAGCTCACACCCAATGTCACCGACATCACGGAGATTGGTAAAGCTGCAGAAGAGGGTGGCGCCGATGCGGTAAGTGCCATCAACACCGTACGTGGCATGGCGATAGACATCCATCAGGCCTATCCCGTGCTCTCAAACGTTTCCGGCGGTCTTTCCGGACCGGCCGTCAAGCCGATAGGCATGAAGTGCGTGTGGGACCTAGCCGGTGCAATAGAGATACCCATCATAGGCATCGGCGGCATCAGCTCCGGCGGGGATGTCGTGGAGTACCTCATGGCAGGTGCATCGGCCGTGGAGCTCGGGACCTGCCTCGGTTCCGGCGGTATCGAACAGGTCACGGCCATCAGGGACGGGCTCGATGCGTGGTGCAGCGCACGCCACACCACGTATGAGGCGCTTTCTCGTTCCGTTAGGGACAAATTTTAGCGATAAGGTCACGGTACGCTTCTGCCTTGGCCCCGGGATTCTCATCGAAGATGACCCCACGGGACACGTTCACCACACAGCGATCCCCGAAGAGGGCGAGCACGTCCGTTGTTCCCTGCTGTGCCCCGATGCCGGGAACAAGGACAAGTGACGAAGGAAGTTCAGCTGCAATGGCGCGTGCGTCCTCGGAAGCAACGGTGGCGCCCACCACGGCGCCGGTGACCCCCAGGGAGCGGATATCCCTGGCAATCACACGGTACGCCACCTCGTCGCCTATGCGCGACTTCATGAAGGTGCCAGCCTCCGGATTCGACATGAGGCAGAGCACAAAAAGCCCAAGATCTGCTCCTGAGCACGCCTCCCACAGTGAAGCGATGTTTCCGGGAAAAGGCGAGCCGGTGATGGCGTCAAACCCCGCCTCCTTCGCCCAGTGACAGCAGGCGATGTTTGTCTCGCCGATGTCAGAGACCTTCACATCAAGGAGGGAAAGCGACCCTGCGGCGTGTATGGCGGCGTTGAGTTCCTGCATTTCCTCAAGGCCGAGGGGCATGATATACTGCATGTTCGGTTTAAACACGGCTGCGGCCGTGCCCGTCTGCTCCACGATATCCAAGGCGAAGGAAAGAATGTCATCGACAGGGCTTCCGGTAGAGGGGATAACATTTCGGTCACGCATTCCCGGATAGGCAGGGTCGATGCCCACACAAAGCTGGGAACCCTTGCGGTCTCGTATCTTCTTAAACGATTGTGAAAAATCCATGATGGTACATGGATGCTTACCCATAAAAACCTGTGGCACGACCTGCCGGTCGCGCAGAGCAGGAGGCGCTTTCACCTTTCTCTCGTCTCCTCATGCCCCGATTCAGTCCACTGAAACACAGGCCTGGCCATAGGCGATGCCCCCATCACCGGACGGCACGAGACGGTGGGGAAGGAAGGAGCGTCCGCGCTCCTCGATGCCCGAGCGGATGACACGGGAAATGATGGTGTTTATCGCCGCGCCGCCCGAGAGGCCCACGGGAAGATGGAGGTCGGCATGCTCGTCCACCAGGGAAAGATACCCCCTGGCAAGCGAACAGTGGACCGTCATGGCAAGATCCTCGGGTCGGTGTCGGTGACGCTCTTCGGCAAGGCGGCGTAGGAAGTCGCCGGTGAGCATGATGTTGTCTTCGACCTCAATTGCCATGCCCAGGTCGGTGCCCCTGCGTGCGCATGCTTCAAGGCGCATGGGACCCTCCCCCTCATACGTTCGCTCATATGCTAGGCCAAGAAGCGCGCTTGCGGCGTCAAGCACCCTGCCGCAGGAGGACGACGGGTACGGTCTGAGGCGTGCCCCCGCAAGGATGGCACTGACTTCATCCCTCCCCCCTGCAAAGAAGGGGGCAAGCACCGTGGGGGCAACCTCCCCCAAAAGGGGGATTAGGATGCGCAGCGGTTGGAGCGCCGCCTTGTCACCGCCAGGCATGGAAAGGTACTCCTGGTGTCCGAGACGCATGGTCTCTTCCGGGCGCCCCGTGGCATAGAAAAGCTCCCCACCCCAGGCAGCCCCGTCACGTCCGTGGCCCGTGCCGTCGATGGTGATGCACAACGCCTCATCGAGGCCGTACTCTCCCACGATGGCATAGGCGTGCGCCTCGTGATGCTGGATGCGATGAAGAGGCAGCGACAGGTCGCGGGCCCATTCCTCCGCAACCCGGACGGTATGGTACGAAGGATGGAGGTCGCACATGATGCGTGAGAGTTCATCACACCGGAGGTCTTTGAGCACCATGATGCGGTCCAGTGCCCGCATACCCTCTTCAAGCACATCCCAGTTTGAGGTGTCCCCGATATGCTGGGTAAGCAGGCACGAACCACCAGAGGATGCTGCCATGACATTGTTAAGCTCGGCACCAAACGCGACAAACGCATCATGTGCCGGAACGGGAAGCGGCGCGGGCACATGGCCCCGGGAGCGGCGAATGAACACGCCGGAACGGATGACGCTATCGTCGCAGCGATTCACTATGGCAAGGTTGTGCGTCAGGACGTGATTGATGCAGGGGAGATGCCGGGCAACGTCTTCGTCTGAAAGGACCATGGGATTGCCAGGATAGTTTGCAGACGTCATGACAAGAAAATCGGTTTGAAGCTGTGAAAAGAGAAGCTCGTGCACCGGCGCATAGGGGAGGATGATACCTACGGTGTCAAGACCGGGTGCAATGCCGGGGTCGATGCCCGACTCCCCGCACCGGGGAAGCACGACGATAGGTGCCGCGGCTGAAGAGAGGAGGGAGCGCTCACCTTCATCGGCGCGTATGGTCGTATCGAGCACCGCCAGATTGCGTGCCATGACGGCAAACGGCTGGTACGGTCTGCCAAGGGCTCTGCGCAGGGAGGCGACGGCAGCGGGAGAGGAGGCGTCACAAGCGAGGTGGAATCCTCCGTATCCCTTGATGGCGACGGAGGCGCCGGTGGAAAGAAGAGATGCTGCCATCGAGAAGGCATCATTCCCGTCATACTGGTCGCCACCCGACAGGAGGCGGTACGCAGGCCCGCACACCGGGCACGCTATGGGTTCGGCGTGGTAGCGGCGGTCCAGGGGATCTTCATAATCCCTCCGACAGTCCGCACACAGGGCAAAGGCGTCCATGGAGGTCTTTGCACGGTCGTAAGGGGTACGCCGCACGATGGTGAATCGTGGCCCGCACGCGGTACAGTTGATAAAGGGATACGCAGCCCTCCGATTTCCCTGTGTATGCAGCTCACGGCGACAGTCCTCGCACAGGGCAAGGTCGGGGGGGATGCCGGAGGGTACGGAAGAATGGGTGGAACATGACGGGGCGATGGCAAATCCCGCGGGCACGGCCTCATCCACCTCCCGCGACTCGATGGCATCGATACGAGCATGGGGGGGGATCTCTGCGGGAAATCGTTGAAGGAAGGTGGATAGTGCCGACGAGGGGCCGTCTACGACAATCTCTACGTAGGAACCCATGTTTCTGACAGAGCCAGAAAGGCCAAGCTCTGTCGCAAGCCGCCAGACATACGGGCGGAATCCCACGCCCTGTACGGTGCCGTACACCCGAAGAACATGCATCACAACCACCTAGAAAAGATACGAGAGCTTAATGCGGATATCCTGATACCGGAAGGGAAGATGGTGGCGGGTGGTCTTGGGGGGATACCGGTCGCCGGCGAGCGCACGGCTGATGACCTCATCCTTGGTGGGGGTGCGCCGGTAGATGAGCGTGCCCTTCTGCCGCTTGAGTTTCTTGACATACTCAAGGGTGTCGGTATACTCTAAGTCGTAGTGTGTGCCAAGGACGGAAAGGAGGTCTCGTGCCTCGCCATAGAAGACGGCAACGCCTTCCTCGGTAGCAGGCAGGAGGGCAAGGCCCGCCTCCGAGGAATCCACGAGGCCAAGCGCCTCGTCTCGGGGCAGGAGTGCATGACGCGCCTGTGCTGAGAGAAGGGAGGATACCGTGGCAGGTGATTCCCAAACAAGGGGATACCAGGTATGGAGCTCGAGCTCCTCGTCACGGTAGTCAACGAGGATTGCTGGCACCTTGACGGCGCCAAGACGGCGCAATCCCTCGACACGGTGGTGGCCGTCAAGGACCACCCGAGATGCGCGGTCCACAAGAATCGGCCTGAAGAAGACGCCCTTGGTCTCAAGGCTCGTGCAGAACTCTTCGAGTTCTACATCGATGACCTCCTCATGGGGGTGCAGACTGTCAAGTGGCAGCATCTCTACCTTGAGGATACGCAGCGGCTTTTGCTCCTTGGTCCATCGTTCAACACCCATGGTATCAGTCCATATTCGTTTCAATGCGCCTGCAGGCTGCCTTGTACATGAGCCATCCAAAGATGTTGAGGATGGCACCGATAAGAAGCCCTACGCCAAGATGCTCAAGCACCGTCGGCTCATCGGGAAGGACACCGATGTAGAGCGCCCCCAAGAGGAACGCATAGAGGATAAAGAGGAGGGAAAAGGTGGATATCAATGCATTGATGGCCATTTTCGCCCCTTTGATGCTTTGTGAGGGATTGTATACGTTGACAAGAATGCCAAACGATGCGGCAAAACTGTTGAGGGGGATGACCCACACGGCAAGCGAGAGTGCATATCCCACCGGGAGATACGCCCTGGCCACGGTGAGCCATGCCACGAGCGGCACGGGCACAAAGACAAAACTGAGGATGAAGGTCTGGAGCCACTTGCTCTTAACAAACGCCTCGACGCCACCTGGCGCCTTCTTCCATATCCAAAGTGCATCACGGGAAAGGTAAAACATCGACATGAGGAAGATTGCCACGAACATGGGGGTGATGAGCACCTCGAACGTGAAAATGGGAAGAAGGGACTCCTC
>JAHKLV010000215.1 GCA_020854925.1 Candidatus Methanofastidiosia archaeon
GGAAGCTTTGACGGCACCTTTTTATCTTCCGACGCCACGGTCTACAATGACTTCGTGCGCCATCTTGCACTCAACAACGTGATCGCCATGCCGCTACTCACCTTTACCGTGCTTGCGCCGTGGTTGCCGTCGTCATTTTCCGGCTGCGAGATTGCCATCGGCGCATCGTGGCAGGTCACTATCGACGGGCGCACGGCCCCCTTTGCCGTCGGGGGCGCCTGCGAGCATGCGGACGTCGCGGGCCTGTCGGGGGTGTGGCAGTACGGGGGGGACGACCGTTCCTTTTCGGCCTGCCTGGCTCCCGACGCCCCCCTTCCGCTGGCGACAAGCTATGAGGCGGGTGTTGGCGAAGGGTGGCGCTCCTACGTCTGCGAGCTGGTGAGCGCAGGCACCTAATGGGGCAGGTCGCAGGCAGTGTCCTCCGTCTCATAGGCGATGGTGGCGTGGAGGATGCCGTACTGCGCCGCAAGCTGCAGCTGGATCTGCGCGGTGAGCTCTTCTGAAGCCGAAAGGCGCATATCGGGCACTATGACGTGTGCGCTCAGGGCGAGGGTATCGGAACCTATCGACCAGATGTGGAGGTCGTGCACCCCCATGGCGGCCCCTATGGAGCAGATGGTGTCACTGACCGCCTGTGGGTCGATGCCGGCGGGCGTCGCCTCAAGCAAAATTTCAGCCGCGTCCCTGAGGACGCCGTATGCCCCGCGGAGGATGACGGCGCCGATGAAGAGGCCGGCAAGAGCGTCGATGGCGTAGAAATCGGACAGGAGGAGCACCACGCCCGAGACGAGCACGCCCAGCCATCCGAGGGCGTCCTCTGCCATGTGCCAGAAGATGCTGCGGGCGTTGAGGCTGCTTCGCGCGTGACGCGAGAGCCGCAGCGCCACGGCGCCGTTGACCACGATGCCGATGACGGCCACCCCGAAGACGATGCCGCCGTCCACGGGTTCGGGCGCCCTCAGGCGTGCGTACGACTGCACGAAGACAAAGCCGGCAAGCGCCATGAGCACGAGGCTGTTGACAAAGGCGGCAAGGATGGCTGCGCGGTGGTACCCCCAGGAGCGCCGGGCGTCCCGGGGGGCACCGGCCTTTCGCACCGCCAGCCAGGATAGGGAAAGCGCAAAGACGTCGGAAAGGTCATGCACGGCGTCGCTTATGAGGGCAACGCTTCCCGACACCACGCCGGCGACTGCCTCAAAGACAAAGAACACCGCGTTGAGGACGATGCCCCACCGTATGGATGATGACTCGGCGGCATAGCGCCCCGCTCTCTCGGTATGGGTCGTGTCGTGCATTGCCTCGTGCGCCTCCGCTGGCGGCATCGCAGGGGAGCGGTGCCTTCCGGCGTTCCCTTTCTTTCCAGTATCCCTTCCCTTTCATCCTTAAAGGTATTTCTCTCAACAGGGGTGGGGGCATATACTGCCCGGTCATGCCGGGCACGCGCCACACACAAGAAACGTTTATATGGAAAATTTCATCCATGGTATGAGATGAATGCATACGCTGCCGCCGCGCTCGGGCTTCTGCTCCTCTTGTCCATCGAGACTTCGGACCCTACCATGTCCATAGCGTACAACGAGGTCGTGACACCGGGGGATACCGTGTACTTTTCGATTCGCATCGACAACACGACGGCACATATCTGCAACGAGGGGCGCGTCTCGTTCGACCTGGATGCGACAGACCCCCTTGTCAACGTCCATGTTCATCCCCTCATTTCCGAGGGTCCCGTGTCTCCGCTCGCGTCCATGGAGGCATCCGATACGGTCGTCCTGTCCGCGGAGGTGTACGCCGACGCGCCAAACGGGCAGTACGACATACCGATTGTCTATGAGACCACCATGGGAACCTGCGACGGCGGCTGCTTTCCCATTGCCATCTCTCAGGTGTGCACGGTGGAGGTGAAGCGCAATCTCCCCGAGATGTACTATGAGTTCGACCGGTCCTACGACCTCACCGCGGGGACGACGGTGTCGCTGCCCTTTTATTTTGCAAACAGGGGAACGGGAAACGCTTCGAACTGCAAGATATCCGTCTCAGGCGTCGACGGGGTCCAGGTATCGCGTGACTCGTACAGCAGGATACTTCCCCAGGAATCGTACACGCCTTCGATCGTCATCGACACCGCAGGGCTGGACCCTGGATTTTACTACCTCAACGTCAACGTCGTCTATTACGACGATTACTTCAAGCTGTACACGGACAAGCTGTCCTTCATGGTGCAGGTACGCCCCCCCAACCCCCTTATCGACGTCTCCATACTCCAGGAAAAGCGGGCGCTTATCATCGACCTTGCCAACGAGGGGGGACTCAAGGCAAAGAACATCATCCTCTCCCTCCATCTTGACAACGAGTACTTCATGGCCGAGTCGGTGGACGAGCTTATCCCCCGTGGTGAGCTTCTCATCCCCGTCTCCCTGCCCGAGGATGTGTACGGCTCCCTCTTGTTCAGGGCGTCGGTCACCTATGAGGATACGGCGGGCACACCGTATTCCGCCGAGAGAGAAATCTTTATTAACGTACCAAAAAATACAGGCAGGAGCCTGCCCTCACCCTGGTATGCCCTGTTCGCGGGCATCGTTGTCGCAGCAGGGGCGGCACTCGTGCTGAGGAGAAAGAAATGGACCAAAAACGATTGATCGCCTGTATTATCGCCTGCTTTTTTGTGGTGCTGTCATTGGTACCCCTTCAGGCGGAGTCGCCTGACGACAGCGGCATCTTGGAGGTGTTCTACTTCTATGAGCAGGGCTGCGATGCATGCGATGCGTTCAAGCCCGTTCTCGATAGTCTTGAGGTGAAATACGAGGGATCCATCTCGGTCACGCGCTACGATGTCTTCACCGCCGAGGGATGGGACCTGTATACCTCATACGGCTTCACGAAGATTCCCGCCCTTGTCATCGGGACGTCGGTGGTGCAGTATGAGTCGGGCCTCTTCACCGAAGAGGGCATCAGCGATATCATCGACACCGCCCTTGGGGGGGCCACCGTCACCCTCGAGTACTTCTATGAGCAGGGATGCGACGCGTGCGATGCGTTCAAGCCCGCGCTTGCCCAGCTCAAGCAGAAGTACGGCCACCAGCTTGTCATCCAGGAGGTAGACGTCTTCACCGCAGAGGGTTGGTCGCGCTTCAGCTCGTACGGCTTTCTCAAGACTCCGTCCGTGGTGGTGGGGGGCACCGCGAAGGTGGAGTATCCCGAGACCACCTATGAACGCCTCGACGGGCTTATCGCCAAGGCGCTTGAGGGAAAGTCCGACAACTATTCAAACATCACCCAGTGGTCGATACCCGTGGCATTCAGCCTGGGATTCTTCTCATCGTTCTCGCCGTGCCTCATGGCCGTCCTCTCCTTCATCCTCGCGTATACGGCCGGCACCTCGCGCAAGCGTTCCGAGGCCATGGGCAAGTCCGTGCTCTTCGGGGTGGGCCTTGTCATCATGTACACGCTTATCGCCGTTTCCATGGCGCTTCTGGGGCGCCGCCTTACCAACTTCAAGTTCTACATGTCCCTGGTGGGGAGCATGATAACGCTCCTTCTGGGGCTCAATCTGCTCAACTACGTCTTCAACGTGGTGGAGTTCCCCCTTTCGACCAAGGACTTTTCCAAGAGCATGGTCCACAAGTTCGTAAGCGGGAAGGGATATCTGGGAGCCGTCATCCTCGGCATCATCTTCTCTGCGGTCAAGCTTCCCTGCGCGGCGCCGGCCCTGGTCGTCATTCTCACGCAGATAGTGGACAAGGGGGACATGTTCTTCGGAATGGTGCTTGTTTCCTCGTTTTCCCTGGGCGTGCTGCTTCCCTTTGTCCTCATCGGCCTCATAAGCGGGGGGAGCACGGACGTGGCAAAGAAGGTGCGCTGGTCGGGCTTTTTCCGCCTTGTTGTCTGGGGCGGGGGCGGCATCATCGTCCTGGCGGTGTCGGTGTGGGTGCTCTATACGGCCTTTGACCTCCTGCCGGTGATAACCTCGACGCACTTTTTCGTCACACTTGCGGCGTTTACCGCCACGCTCATGATTATCGTTTATGCGCTCATCATGTGGCGGAGAAAGGGGCCGCGCCCCGGTCTTGACGGCAGGGAGCTGCCGGAGCTGGACGATTAGGGAAGGGGCCGGATGCATGACGGCGCCACCCTGCCGTCATCGATCGTGACGCCTTCCGCCCGGAGGATGCGCGCTTTCATGTCCGTCCCGTGCGCAAAGCCGCCAAGGGTCCCGTCTGAGGAGATGACGCGGTGGCACGGGACGAGAAGGAGGAGGGGATTTTTGTTGAGCGCCTGTCCGACGGCGCGGTATCCCCGCGTACCGAGGCGGCGGGCGACATCGCGGTACGTCGTGACCGCCCCTTCAGGAATGGTGGCAACGAGGGCGTAGACGGCGCGCTGGAACGGCGTCCCTGATAGCTGCACGTGATGCGTGAAGGGCACGCCTTCCGAGATCCATGCGGCGGCCTTGTGTGCCAGACGGTCAAAGGCGGGGTCGCACTGCCGTGCTAGGTCGGGTGCTTCCGTCAGGAATAGCGATGCGATGGCCTCTTCGCCGCTGAGTGCCACATACAGGGACGTGCCCGGAACAGGGGCGAGGCCGTACTTCATGCCTTTTATATGCCCTCTGCCCATATAGTCTTTGTGTTGCATATCGATTGTTCACACGGGGAGGGCGGCGGCCAGATCGTCCGTACGGCACTCGGCCTTGCCGTGGCGTTAGGGGTGCCTGTCGCCTTGGAAGGCATACGGGCCGGACGCAAGGTACCGGGCCTTCGCCCACAGCACCGCACCGTCGTGGAGGCGCTCTCTGCCATCTCTTCGGCGAAGGTCTCAGAACCAGCCCTCGGCGCCACGTCCCTTACCTTTGTCCCCGGGCGCACGGTGCCGGGTTCCTATTCCTTTGATATCGGTACCGCCGGTTCTGCCACACTCCTTGCCCATGCCCTCCTCCTGCCGCTCTCGATGGCGGATGCCCCGTCTTGTGTGACACTGCGGGGAGGTACCGATGTTCCTTGGAGCCCCACGGTGGACTACTATGCCCATGTCACCGTCCCCTTCCTTTCCCGCCTGGGCCTCTCTGCATCCGTCTCCTGCCTGCAGAGAGGGTACTATCCGAAAGGAGGAGGAGCCATCCGGCTCCAGGTGGGACCGTGGAAAGACCGTCGCGCCTTGGGCAGGCTTTCCTTTACCGAGCCGGAGCGTGTCACGATCTCTTCCTCAAGCGCCGGGCTTCCAGATCGCGTGGCACAGGAACAGGCCGAGGCGGCCGCATCCGCCCTTTCGGCGTACGGGGCGGAGGTACTCCTTGACCGTACCGGGCATGGCATCGGCAGCGCGATAACCCTGTGGGCGGATGCGGGCGGCTTTCCCGTAGGTGCCTCGTGCATCGGCAGGAAGGGCCTGCCGGCACGCGAGGTCGGCCTTTGCGCAGCGAACGAATTCCTATCCGTGCTCGAAGCCCGTGCGGCGGATCCTCACCTTCCCGACCAGGTGCTTCCCTTCATGGCGATGGCGGGCGGTTGCTCGTCTCTTCCCCTTTTGGAGGTGACATCGCACCTTACTACCATGCAGTGGCTTGTAAGGAACGTTACGGCTCTTCCTGTCACCGTGGAGGGTGGCATGCTTTTCGTGGGATGAGAATAGGGGGACAGGAGAAGTGGGGCAGGTATGGGGGTTGAAGATATATTCTGGTGTCTCTGGGATATGGTATCGTTCTCTTTTTCATGTCTTTTCCTGATAGATTATTTTTTTAATAGCGCATAATGATACCTATTTTTTCTTTAAACATTTAATTATTTAATAATATTATAATTAAATAAATATTATTCTTTTTATTTTAATTATATTATACTATTTTTCATTATACCTATATCAATAAACAATATAATGGAAAAGACAAATCTAATATCATAATATTTTTTTATTCGAGAAATAATGACTCATAAGGGGAATAAATATTTATAAGAATATGAAAATAGTAGGGGAGAATACGTTGTCATGGTGATAGTATGAAAAAATCTTCCCTTCTCATGATACTTCTTGTTGTATCGCTCCTTTCCGTCCTTCCAGTATCGATTGCGGCAGACGTTACCGTAGATCCTTCGTGGACAAACGTGCAGATACAAGCTGCAATCGACGATGCCATTGATAACGGTGGCACTGTGA
>JAHKLV010000129.1 GCA_020854925.1 Candidatus Methanofastidiosia archaeon
CCTTGCAGGACTCCTGCTCATACCCGTGGACCACGGAGAGCGGGACGGTCCTCTGCTCCCCCGTGACCGTGGTGATGGCAAACGAGCCCGCACCGATGTCTATGCGCAGGATGTCCGCGGGGCGGACACCCCCCTCCTCCTCGAGCATCTTGTGCATGGCATTGTACCTGAAATTGGATGAGCAGAATATCCCGATGCGCACAAACTCGGCATCGGCCGGCAGGCGGATGCCCAAGGGATAGGCGAGAAGCTTTTCGAGCGCCTCCATCTGGCAGGGAAGACCCACCACCGCCAGGCGGCGGACGCCCCCGTCGGTCAAGGCCCTCCGAAGCTGCGAGAGTATCGGGCACACCGCGTACTTCGTCCCGGCGCTTGCGACAACATCCTCGGCCCGGCATACGAGGGTTGGCACGCCTTCCCAGGGATTCGGGCCGTCCATGGCCACCAGGGCGCCGTCGATAGCGCCGGCGTCAAGGGCGTCCATGAGCAGTGCCGATACGGCCCCTCCCGCCTGCGCCTGCCTGCGCACGTCGGCGGCCGTTGCACGGAGAAGAAGCACGTCGCCATACGTACCTGCGGGCGACAGGCCCTGCGGGTCGCAGGATACATCGCCTGGGCTACAGGGCAAAAAGGCGCGCGGGCACTGGAAGTAGCATTCGCCGCACACGATGCAGCGCTCGTCCCGGATGACGGGCTTTCCCTCCACATACGAAATAGCGTGCGTCGGGCACGTGGCCCCGCACATGCCGCAGGACATGCACAGCCCCTGCTGCACGATATCCCTGATACGCCCTTCCGGCTTGCCGATGATGTCGTGGTAGGGTGCGAGGTAGTCCGTGTCCCCGTCAGCAAAGGCGGCAAGGAACCGGACGATGGCCGCCGGCGCCGGGGGACAGCCAGGTAGGACGTAGTCCACTGAAACGATCTCGTGCACGGGAAGGAAGGCGTCAAGCTCGGGTTGGGGCATCTGATTGCCTACGGCAAAGTGGAGGATTCCCGAGTTCTCAGCGCAGGCGCCGAGCGAGACGAGGACGCGTGCCCGGCGACGAAGGTCGTGCACCGCCTTGAGGTGCTGCTTTGTGACGGCGACGGAGCCCTCCACGATGGCGAGGTCCACCCGTTCGGGAAGGGCCGTTTCATCGCACAGAAGGGGCGCGTGGCGCACATCGTAGCGCGCGAGGATGTCGGTAGCCTCCGTCCCCCCGTCGAGGAACGAGACGGTGCAGCCGCTGCACGAGCCGAACTGCATCCATACGAGGGTGGGGCGCGTCATGCGCGTGCCTCCTCGAGGAGCGAACGCACCCAATCGCACGCGTCTGCCACGGCTCCGTAGACCTGGGCGGAGGGGGACTTGCCTGCCGAAAGGTGGCGCGGCTCGCACAGGACAAGGTAGCACGGGCCGGGATAGGCTGAGAGTTCATCGGCAAGGCGCATGCCATGGGTGGTCTGGCCCGATACCTGCCCCGGTACCCGGTGGGAGCGCAGCACGGTAACGGTGCCGGCCGGCTTTCCCAGCATGGCGGTGTCGACAACAATGAGCGCCGGCGGCCGCAGGCGGGCGCCGAGCAGATTCACGAGCCTCGGGCCGCCCGTGCCTGCATCGATGCACTCGACATCGACGGGCAGCGCCGGGCCCCGTCCGAGGGCGTCGACGACGAGACTGCCAAAGACGTCGTCCCCGTGGAGAATGCTTCCGCACCCGAGCACGACCACTCGGGCGTTTTCCAATGATTCCTTCATGTGATGCGCCTCCGTTCACGTACCGTCCCGTCAAGGTCCCGCCGCTCCAGGCAGTGGGTGGCGCAGTCGATGCAGGGGTCAAAGGAGCGCACTATCATGGGCGCCACATCGGCGTGGTTTCCCACGAGGGCCCGCTCGATGACCGGCATGTTCCACGTGGTGGGGGCGATTATCGAGTACTCGGTGATGATGCCCTCGCCGTTGAGCGTGACCGTATGCACGTCGGTGCCCCTCGGCGCCTCGATGACCCCGGTGCCGGATCCGGCCCCCAGCGGCGCCGCGGTGCGCACTTGTCGGCACGCGTCAAGCTCGTCGAGGATCTCCAAGGCACGGAACACGAAGATGGCCATCTCCCGCGCCCGGGCGACGTTGAGAGACAGGGGCGTTGCGCCGCGGTACCCCTTGAACGTGGCAAGCCGCGCGCGCGGCCCCGTCTCCACGGGTTCGCCGTAGTAGTAGGGCACGGTGGTGCTCGTCTCCCGGCTCCGATGGCCCAGGGGATAGACGCGGGACGGGGTGCGCTCCGATTTGGCGGAAAGGTCAAGCGCGTCACGATTGCCATAGTGCATGTCGGTGGCAAGCATGGGGCCCTCGAAGGGAAGGAGGGGGTGGGCACAGGCCTCATGCCACGCCTCGAGTGCCGCCACGAAGTCGTCGCGGTGCGCCTGGACCAGGGGTTCGCACGCCCGCATGGCGCGGTACAGGTATGCCGCGGCCCGGGTAGAAATGTGTGTGTGCATGCCGCCGGGCACGATGTTTGAGGGGTGTATGGCCTCGCCTCCCACGATGTCGGCAATGGACTGGGCTGCCGAGCGGATGTCCTGGAGGCGCGCGCGGTACGCCGCCCTCTCGTCGTCGGAGAGAGGAAGGTCCCCTGCAAGCAGGTACTGGTGGAGGGCATGGCTGTGCAGCCGGTCGCCGAGAAGGAGGAGCTCCCTGAGGCGGTGCGCTTCAGCGGGAATGTCGACACCGACGGCGTGTTCCACCGCTTCCGCGCAGGCAAGACCGTGGGGGATGGGGCAGATGCCGCAGATACGCTGCAC
>JAHKLV010000140.1 GCA_020854925.1 Candidatus Methanofastidiosia archaeon
CAAGCTAAAGAGTCCTAAAAACCCAAACATCCAGTTTTTTCTAAATTTATTATTCATATAAATGAATAAAAAAGTCAATTCTTAAGCTTTACTGAAGAAGAAAATGAATACTTCAATACTGCATGGAAAAAAAAGAGAAATGGTAGTACAGGATACTCGCCATGATATGAGTACAACTGAAATGAAGGAATATCCATAATGATGGAAAGCGTATAAAGGCTAGCACAATCCCATGCATGCCTAACTATACCACTACTTCGTATTATAGAATAGAACAAGGAAAAAATGACATAGAGCACGTTCTCCCCACGGCAGAAAACCGTGGGCTTGCTATGCTAACGAATCGTGAATGCCAGATTAAAGAACAATGGCGGGCTCGCCGGGATTCGAACCCGGGATATCAAGGTCCGAAGCCTTGCGCCCTATCCGCTAGACTACGAGCCCAGTATCCTCCCTGCGTACCGCTTTATAAACATTATGGAGTAGGGAGGCACTGCGCCGAATCGTGCCCTCCGGGGCTATACGAGGTAGCGAACATCGGATGTGGCGGTGGGAAATCCCCACGGGATGTCCTGCAGGTCGCGGGATGTTGCCCGGCAGCGTATGGCCAGTGCGAAGAGATTCGCCATCTCCCCTGCACGGGGAGCCATGAGGTGCGCGCCCAGGATGCGCTCTGTGCCCTTTTCTATGACAAGGACGGCAAAGGCGTGCCGTGAACCGAGGTACCGGGTGGAGAAATAGTCAGACATGTCCGTCTCTCGAAGGTACGCTCCCGCGGGATGGCCCGCAATCTGTGCACTTGTCATGCCCACTGACGCGACCTCGGGAATGGAAAAGAGCACGGATGGGACGACTGAATAGTCCATGGTGCGGTGATTTCCCTTGATGATGTTGTCTGCCACCACCGAGCCCTCGAGCTCAGCAACGGTCTTAAGGGGGGGAGAACCTGCCACCGCATCGCCGGCCGCATAGCAGGAAAGGGCTGACACGCTTTGCAGATAGTCGTTGACCAGGACTCCCCGGGACGTGGCGTCGATGCCGGCCGCCGGGAGGGAAAGAGCCCCGATGCGGGGGACCCTCCCTCCCCCGTGAAGAGCACAGTCGCAGGGGTAGGTCCGTTCCCCCGTGGGTGTCGAAGCGACCACCGAAAGGCCATCCTCGGTCTGGCTCACCTCCGTGACCGGCGAAGAAAGCTCCACCGCGATGCCTGCATCGCGAGTCGCCTCGACGAGGCGCGATATCACGCGCCGCTCAAAGCCGCGAAGGACTGTTGCGCCCCGGTGAAGTATGGTCACCTCGGCGCCCATGCGAGCAGCGATGTGGGCAAACTCGAAGGAGATATAGCCTCCGCCGACACACACCAACCGGGAAGGAATCGACGAAAGATCGAAAAACGCATCACTGGTGGTAAGAAGCTCCTCGCCAGGGATGCCGAGGGACATCGGCTCCGCACCTGAGGCGATGACCGCGTATTCTGTAGCGAGGCGCTGCCCGTCCACGACAACGGCATCAGCGCCAGAGAAGATTGCAGTGCCCTCAAAGGCCTCGATGCCGGCCTCGTCGTACAGCCTGTGCCGCGCTTCGGGGACCGGAGACGTGAAGGTGTCCTTGAAGGCCCGAACAGCGTCCCACCGTGGCGTATCCTCCGCAAAGATGCCCTTTGCTGAAAGCGACCCGATGTTGTGGGCAAGCGTTGCGGTGCCCACAAGCACCTTTTTCGGTGTGCAGCCCCTCATGGCGCAGGTACCGCCAAAGGGCCTGTCATCAACTATGGCCACCCGCATGCCAGCCTTGGCGCAGCGGGTTGCCACAAGATTACCGGCAGTGCCGGTCCCGATAACTACCACATCGAATCGATTCACGCTACCACATTCATCCTATGCAATGAACCTATAAAAAGGTAGATGAACGTAGGCAACACATGGATGACACGTCGCTGCAGAAATTCAGGGAACGGGTGTGGTCGGCATACCGTGAGTCGTACCGGGACCTGCCGTGGCGCAGGACCGATGACCCGTACGCCATCCTTGTTTCCGAAGTGATGCTCCAGCAGACGCAGGTACACCGCGTCATTGTCCCGTACGAGCGATTTCTATCTGCCTATCCCACCGTCTCTGCCCTGGCAAAAGCGTCTCCGAGGGACGTGGTGGCGCTCTGGCAGGGCTTGGGATACAACCGGCGCGCCCTGTGGCTGCGGGAGGCTGCACGCCGTATCGTGACAGACCATGGGGGCATCGTGCCGGCGGATGTGGAAACACTCCTCACCCTCCCCGGTATCGGCCCGTATACGGCCGCCGCCGTCTGCGCCATAGCGTTCGGCCAGGTCGTGCCAGTCCTCGACACCAATATTCGCGCCGTCTACCTCCATGAGTGGTTCCCCCAAAGGGAGAAGATCCGCGACAGCGAGCTTATCCCGCTGCTTGTTGAGACCTTTGACCGGGAGCGCCCCCGTGAATGGGTCTATGCGCTCATGGATTACGGAGCTACCCTGAAAAGGCAAGGCCCCAATCCGTCGAGAAGGAGTGCGCACCATGTGCGCCAGCAGGCATTCGAAGGTTCGAGACGACAGCGCCGAGGCAAGGTGATACGGTTGCTCCTCGCGTGCGAAAGCGCTACCGCCCAAGAGGTGGCAGCGTCCTGTGGCATGAAAGATGCCGAGGCAGAAGCGCTCCTTATTGATTTGGCAGCAGAAGGATTTCTTAGTATCCGAGATGGCGCATACTGCCTCTCCCCGTGACCTTACTCCGCCTGCAGCATGCGCGCAAGAGAGATGAGCTCTTCAAGGGAACCGTGCCCGGCCTGCCCTTCCGAGCGCCAGCGCACGATGCCCCCCTTGTCGAGAAGGAAGGGGTAGCACATCGACGAGTCCTCCAAGGCGAGAATCGAGGCATACATGCCGTAGTCCCCGTAATAGGTGACAACATGGGGGTGGACCGCAGGGTCGGTGCCGGCGCGCATACCCGCATCGATGACGCCGGAAAACATGCGCCCCCACGTGCTCGCTATCATGGGGACCTCATAATACATGAACCCGCGCTCATGGCACAATTCCCGCTCAAACGGATGAATCCATGAATCCACCTGCCCCTGGGCGGCACGTGCAAAGACGAGGACGACAAGTGTCACGAGCCCGAATGAGGATGCTGGTATCTTTACCTCCTTTCCCTCGAGGGTGTGACCGCGCACGGGGGGAAACGGGGATCCAATGCCTATATCGGTGGCCATGCCATTCCTATGCGCTCATCGCTTTTTGATGTTTCGCTCGGGGCTGGCGGTGCGGGGGGTGACGGCGCGTTCAAGAAGGGAGAACGAGGCATCGATAAAGAGGGCTATGCCGATGGTAGGCAAAGACCCGGCAAGAATCTTATCGGTGTTCAGATTGGAAAGGCCCTGGAAGATGATGGAACCCAATCCTCCACTGCCAATGATGGCAGTGAGAATGGCGATGCTGTTGGCAAGGATAGCGGCAAACTTCATGCCTGCAAAGAGTGGGGGATACGCATGGGGGAGGCGGATGTGGCGTGTTATCTGCCATTCGGTGAGGCCGATGCCTTTGGCGGAGTCGATAAGGGATGCATCGACGTCCCGAAGGCCGAGATACGCGTTCTTGATAATAGGAAGCAGTGCCCGTATCATGATGGCGATGACGGCAGGCACAAACCCGATGCCGAGAAACGGAACGACGATGGCGACAACAGCAAAGCTCGGTATGGCCTGGAGCAGGTTCGCCCCGGTCATGACCGCCATGGCCGCGCGCCTGCTGTAGAGGGCGGCCAGTGAAAGCGGAAGGGCAATGGCAATGGCAATGGCAAGAGCGCTATAGGTAAGGACAAGGTGCTGCACGGTAGCGTCGAGAAGATTCGGAGGAATATTCATAGACGCTCCCCCAAGCGGTGTTCGGCATAACCGGCAAGAGCGTCAAAGACGACGGCAAGAAGGCCGACCCAGAGCCCGGTGACTATGATAATGTCCATGTCATAGAGCTGTATGCCTGTCTGCAGGGGTGCCCCAAGGCCCCCTGCTGCAATGAGGCCGCCCAGGGTCACGACCCCCATGGTAAAGACGAGGGCGATGCGGATGCCGCCAGCAACAAGCGGCAGTGCCAAGGGGAATCGGACATGGACCAGCACTTCGCGCCTAGACAGCCCCAGCGCCTCGGCAACCGCAAGGTGTTCGGTGCTCACAGAGGTGAGGCCTGCATAGGTGTTCCTTGCGATGGGAAGGACAGAATAGATGACCGAGGTGACGATGGTGGGGCGTGAGCCGAGGCCGAGCACGGGGAGCAGGAGTACCAGGAGCGCGATGGTCGGTATGGTCTCAGCGACATTGAGCATGTTGAACAATACCTGGGACACCCGTGCATGACGATGAACTGCGACCCCCACGGCGACACCGATGATTGTGGCGAGGACCATCGCCGCAGCAAACATGGATAGATGCTCGATGGTCCGGTCCATGAGGCGCTGTGCCTCCCATACGCCAAGAAAAGAATCGAGGGCAGACATGATAATCACGAGAGGAGCTCTAGCACCATGCAATCCATGCAGACCACACCCGTAACGATGTCATGCTCCATGACAAGGCCGGCGGCGAGGCCGGCGTCGCGCAGCGTGCGCAGAGCTGGTGCCAGGGCGTCGCTTGGGGAAAAAACGGGCACGTCCCGCAAGACATCCTCAAGCGTAGCGTCGGTGGGGGCACGGTAGAGGTCGATGAGACGAACCATCCCGGGAGACGAACGGCCTGAGACAGCGGCTGTATCCAGGTCGAGACGCTCCATGTGTGCCAGCGCATCAGATGCACCCATGTCACCGTCGAGCATGGCGCCAGCCCCGAGGGGGACCATGACGTCGCGCACCGTCACGTGCTCAAGATGGCGCAGCTTGCGTGAACCGCCCACAATGTCCTCGACAAAGGATGAGGCGGGGGAAAAGAGGAGATCTTGGGGCGTCCCCACCTGAACGAGGCTGGCGTCGCGCATGATGCCGATGCGGTCACCGAGCGCAAACGACTCCTCGATGTCGTGGGTAACAAAGATGATGGTCTTGCCAAGCTCTTCCTTGATGGTGGAGAACTCCTGCTGGAGCTGCACGCGCAAAAGGGGGTCGAGCGCGCCGAACGGCTCGTCCATGAGCAAGAGCGGAGGGTCCATCGCAAGGGCACGTGCAAGTCCCACGCGCTGTTGCTGGCCGCCGGAAAGCTCGGACGGGTAGCGGCCCATGAAGTGCTCGGGGGGAAGGTCTACCAGTGAGAGGAGGGCCCTGACACGTGCCCCAATGGAGCCAGGGTCCATCCCTTCAAGACGGGGGACCAGGCCAATGTTTCCCGCCACGGTCATGTGGGGGAAAAGACCTATCTGCTGGATGACATACCCCGTATTTCGGCGAAGCGCCACCGGGTCGTGAGCGCGTACGTCTTCACCGTTGATTCGTACGGCACCGGCATCCGGCTCGATGAGGCGATTGACCATGCGCAGGGTTGTGGTCTTTCCCGAGCCGCTCGGGCCGATAAGGGATAAAAGTTCCCCACCGCGCACGGAAAGGGACACGTCCCGCACCGCGTATACCTCCCCGTAGCGCTTCGTCACATGATCGATGTCTATAGACGTGATGCGGTCAAAGAGGCGTTCGGAACGCATGGGGAGTGCTCCTGCAGGCCCATCAGAGGAGGCCAACGCTTTCAAGGAAATCCCGTGCTATATCCTCCGCCTCCCGCTTATCGACGTCGTACTCATAGTAGAGCGCACGCATGGTATCTGTGTCCACAAGCCCTGCAAGCTGTGAAAGGACGGTCATCGCCGCCTCGTCCCCAGCAAGGCGGTCGTTCACCAAGAGAATGGCATCATAGGGGGGAAATGCCATGAGGTCGTCCTCGAGGATGACGAGGCCGTACATGTCGACCCGCGCATCGGTCGTGTAGGCGCTGATGGCGTCGACAAGCTCATTTTTTATGGCCTCATACATGAGGGTTGGCTGCATTTGATTTGTCTTGCCGAACGTGAATCCGTACACGGCAAGCATCTGCGGCAGGCCATCTGCCCGTGCAGCGAACTCCGGGTCGGTGCCTATCTCCATGGATGCCGCATACGGCGCAAGCTCGCTGACGGCAGTGATGCCCCTCTGGGACGCCCACGCGGCCGGTACGGCGATGGCATAATCGTCACGGAACCCGAGATTTGCGGCAATAGTGATGCCATCGATGTCCATCAGCGCTTCCTCCACCTGGCCATAGATGACGCCAACATCCCAGATGGCAGGGGGATCCATCTTGAAGATGACGTTGTACGCCGTTCCCGTGTACTCCAAATAGCACGCTATCTGCCCTTTCTTCAAAGCCTCATAGTTGACGGAAGTACCGCCCAGACCCTCCCTGACCTCGACGGAGTATCCCTGTTCCTCCAGAAGAAGCGCGGCCATGTGCGCCACGATATACTGTTCGTTAAAGAGCTTAGAACCGATAACCACGGTCTTTTCCCCATCGCCGGACGTGATACATCCCGAAAGGGACGCTACGGCAACGATGAGAACGAGTGCGATACAGCCCCTGTTCATCATTCCACCACCTGTATCTCTCTTTGCACCCATATAATACTTTTCGAAAATACCGTGGCATATGTTTTATAGTATTCAGGTGATAGGAATGATGAGGTCGTCCTATGAGCCTGTTGCGAAGATATAGCACCCATGTCATGCACCATCCGTCAAAAGCCATTGCCGCCTTGGTCCTACTCACCCTCCTTTTCGGATGGGCCGCATCAGGCGTCTCGTTTTCCTCTAATGAGGAGGACTTTCTCCCCACATCAGACGTTGCCCAGGCGAATGCCACGGTAACCAAGCTCTTTGGTTCACAGGGCAGCGCGGTCACCATCGTAGCATCGTCCGATGCAAATGCCTTATCCCGTGATTCGCTTCTATCGCTGCTTGCGCTTGAAAAAGACCTGCTCGCCTCCGACGCCGCCTCTGGCATTATTGAACGTTCGTACCGGTCGCCAACAGGCATACGTTCGGTGGCGTCGCTTGTCGCCCAGAGTCTGTTTGCCGCCGAGGCGTTCCAAGCGATTGCGGCGGAGCCCGGTGCCTATCCAGGGGATGCTGAAGCGGTGCAAGGAGACGTGCTGGCGGCGATGCTTTCCCTTACCCCGGAGGACATGCGCACCATCGTCTCGGGAGGACAGTATGACCTTGGCCTTGGCGGTATGCCCCTCACCCTTACCTTTGCACCGTACGAACCGGAAATGCTCGGTGAGCTCATCGGTGCTTCCCCTTTTCCCGATGCGTTCTCATTCCTCATCTCACGCGACTTTGACCCGGAAGGAGGTACGGCGAAGCGGACCATCATGAGCGTTTCACTTGCCGAAGGCGTGCCGGAAGCCGCACTCGTAAAGGGCGAACAGGAAATGGCCGCCCTGGCTGAGAATCGTGGAATAAGTGATGGTACCCTGACGTACCGTGTCCTCGGCGATGCCCTCGTGTCCCAGGCCATTACGGACGCCTCGGGAAAGAACATCGGCATGATCATGACCCTTGCCCTCGTGCTCGTGGTGGCCATCCTCGCCTTTGTCTACCGGAGCATCAGGGACATGGCACTCACCATCCTCGCCCTCGGCATGGCGATAACCTGGGTCTTTGGCGCTGGAAGGCTCCTTTCGTTTAGCTTCAATCCGGCAATCACCACCGTGCCCGTGCTCATCATAGGGTTGGGCATCGACTATGGCATCCACTACAACATGCGCTACCGGGAGGAGGTACGAAAAGGGCTCGGCTCGACACCGGCGCTCATCGAGGCAGGTTCCACCGTGGGATTCGCCATCTTCCTTGCAACCGTCACCACGTTGGTGGGATTCCTGAGCAACGTGTCGTCCACCGTTCCCTCCATACGGCAGTTCGGCATTCTCTGTGCCATCGGCATCACCAGCTCATGGATAGTCATGGTGACGTTCTTCCCTGCCGCAAAGGCCATCCTTGACGGGAGAAAGGAACGCAAGGGCTTGCCCCTCGTGCCTGCCCCCTCCGACAAGACGAGAGGCTGGGGATGGGCCAAGGGCAGAACGGAGTCGCACGGATGCCCGGACCCGGTATGTGCTTCGGGACGGGCATCCATCAACAGGATAGTCGGCCTGGGGGCAGTTGCCTCGCGCCGTCCGGCGCTCGTCCTCGCCGTATTGGCCGTCATCACCATCGCCGGTGCGTATGAAGGTCTTCAGCTCGAGGCGCGCTACGACTTTCGTGACTTCCTCCCCGATGGCATTGAGGAAACACGCACCACGAACATCATCTTCGACGAGTTCTCGTTTAGCACCGAGGTCATAACGATCCTTGCCACCGGAGACGTCGCCGACCCAGCGGTCCTTTCGGCCGCTGCAGAGGCGGAACAGGCTGCGCTTCTGAGCCCGTACGCCGTGCTTTCCGAACCGTACGAGACCCCCCTTGCCCTAGCACGCCAGCTCGCAACACCCGGCTCGCCCACGTATGACAAGGCAGTGGCAGCGTGGTGGCAGACCGCAGACCGTGATGGGGACGGTTTGCCCGACCCCTCGCTCGACAGCGAGCAGATAACGGAACTGTACGACCTGCTTTTTGCAGCCGTTCCTGATGCGGCAGGGAGGGTGCTTCATCGTGAAGGCGGCAGGTACACTGCCATGGCCCTCCGATTTCCTGTCAACAGCCGTAACGGCGTGCTCGCACCGGAGGTGACGGCTTCCATCGTCGCCGCGTCGGGGCCGTTGGAGGCACTTGAAGGAGGACCACTCTCAGCTGCGGTGGTAACGGGGGGGCCCGCCGTACAAAACGAGATACTCTCCTCCATCAACGACAGCCAGATATCGTCGGTGGGACTTACCCTCCTCGCCTCACTCCTCATCCTCACCGCGCTCTACAATTCGCTGAAACGGTCTAAGGCACTCGGATTCATCACGCTGCTACCCCTCGTCTTTGTCATCATATGGACGGCGGGCGGCATGCATCTCCTCGGCATACCCCTCAATGTGGTGACCGTCACCATTGCGGCAATAACGGTAGGGCTTGGCATCGACTACAGTATCCACGTGACACAACGATTCCTTGAGGACGTACAAACCTACGAAACCGCCGATTGCGCCCTGTGCGTGGCGGTGCACCATACCGGCAGCGCCCTCTTTGGCTCCGCTGCGACGACCGTGCTGGGATTCGGCCTCCTGTCACTTTCCATCATCCCCCCACTCTCACAGTTTGGAAAGGTGACGGCGCTCAGTGTCGCGTTCTCCTTCCTTGCAGCCGTCTACGTGCTGCCGACGTTTATCAAGCTGTGGTACGGGAGCGCAAAGAAAAAATAAGGGCACGTACAAAGGGTCTCCATGGGACATATGTCGACGGTACGGGCGGTGGTGGCCATGGGGCGGTTCCACTTCCTTCTCAGCGGCCTCCTCCTCTACGGTCTTGGCGCACTCTTTGCCCTAATTGCGGGCGCCGCCCCGCCCCGTTCCCAGGTCGTATGGGGATACGCGGTCCTCATGTTCGGTCACCTCTCGGTATCATACAGCAACGACTACTTCGACTATGAAACGGACAAAAAAGGTATGCAGACGCCGTTTTCAGGGGGTAGTGGCACGCTCCAGCGTATGCCTGGCCTTCGCCCGCTCGCCCTGCGCATCGCATGGGGGCTTATTGCCTGCTCCGTACTCCTCGGCACCGCCTTTGTCTGGCACTTCGGATTCTCGCCGGTCTTTATCCTTGCCATCATCGGAGGAAATCTCTTGGGGTACTACTACTCGGCGCCGCCGCTTTCCCTCTCCTATCGCGGGTGGGGCGAGCCCGCAACGACGGCGGCGACAGGCATCGTGGTCCCGGGTATGGGGTATGCGTGTGCTGGCGGCGGATGGTCCCCCGTGCTGGCGGCGCTGCTCCTCCCTGCCGTCTGCTACGGCTTGGCCTTTATCCTCACGGTGGAACTCCCCGACAGGGAAGAAGACAGCGCAGGAGGCAAACAGACGCTCGTTGTGAAGAAAGGAAGGGATGCTGCTGCCAGCATCATACTCGCGACCTGTATTACGGCTACGGCGCTTACAGGGTTCATGAGCATCGCCGGCTGGTTCCCAACTGGAATCGAAAGTGCCGTTGCCATCTTGCTGAGTTGCATCCCTCTCGTGTCAGCGGCATACACCATACGGCAGCGCCCGCTATCAAAACCGATGTCGCACCGCATCGTGGTGACGAACATGAGCGCAATCATCGGCTATGTGCTGCTTTTCGACCTCTATCTTCTTTCTCTTCTGGCCTAGCTACTGCTCGTCTGCCCCCTCGTCGGTACCCCCTTTGCTCGAGGGGCACGTTCCCCCTTGGCATCCCGAGCAGGGAGGGATGTCAAGAACCATAAGGTGCGGCCTTTTCACATAATGACGGTCTATCTCGCGAGCGATCTCGTGGAGATTGTTGAGAAGCAAGTGGAGGGATGAGACACCGTGGCGTATCTCATCAGCATACTCTTGGGCATACGGGCCAGCGGCGGCATCCTCAAGATAACGCCGTATCCGCAAAAAAAGCTCCTCGAGATGGGCGCGATGGCGCGCTGCCGCCTTGCGCAGTTCCTCGTCCCCGACAGAGTCGACATGAGCGTAGAATCGATCTACCAGTGCTCGCAGTTCCCCAAGCGCGCCGAGAGCGTCCTTTGTCCCGGCACCGGGGCGCAGGCCGCTATAGAGACGTTCCGTCCGGGGTATCACAGCATCACGAAACAGGTCTTCAACAGATTCCATAGGGCATCACTACTCCAGGGAAGCACCACTGTAAAAACATTTCTTTTTTCTGTGAAAAAATACTAATAGGTGCAGCGCATATGTTCAGGTATGGAACATCACTGCGTAGTCCACCATGTCACGCCCGAATGGCTCAACGACCAGAAAGGCGATGTGAAGATACTTGATGTGCAGCCAAACATCCACGATTACCTGCAGGAGCACGTGCCAGAGGCCGTGTTCTGCAACGAGGGCCTCTTTCGCGTACCGAAGCTTGGCAGGCCGGGAGCCTATGTTGATGAGGCGGTAATAGCGTCGCTTTTCGGGCGCCTCGGCCTGATGAGGGACACGCCCGTGGCAGTTTACACGGCAAAGGGTGTCTTCTCCTCAATCGGAGACGGTCTGGGGCAGACGATGGCGGCGTATACCCTCGCCCGGTTCGGTGTCAAAGATGTCTATGTACTCGACGGTGGCCTTGACGTTTGGAAAGAACAAGGATATGAGACTACGCAGGCATTTCCCTATGTCGAGGAAACGAGGTACACGCCGGTGGTGCGCTCAGACTTGTTTCTGACATACGAGACGTTTGTAGATATCAAGGACAACGACGGTGTCGTTGTGCTTGACGCTCGGCCGCCCCACTTCTACGAGGGCAGGGGGCCATGGATTAAGCCGGGTCACATACCGGGCGCGATAAACTTGCCATGGAAGTCGCTCATGCATGAAACAAATCCCGCAAGACGCAAGGACATCTCATGGATACGCTCACTCCTTGAAGACCGCGGTATCACCCCTGACAAACGCATCATCTGCAGCTGCGGGACTGGTCGCGAAGCCACGAACGAGTTTGTGCTCTTCAAATGGGTCCTCGCATATCCGGATGTGCAAATTTATGAAGGGTCGTTTACGGAATGGTCCTCGCATCCGGAAAATCCCACGGTAACAGGCCCGGAACCGAGGTAGGTGGACCACGTGTTTTTCACGCGCATCGAATCCAAGGGGCTTGCCCACTACTCGTACTTCGTGGCAGACAAGACCGATGCGATAGTCATCGACCCGCGACGTGACATCGATGTCTACCTGACGCTTGCTCTACAAAACGGCTGCACCATTCGCCATGTGTTCGAAACCCACCGCCATGAGGACTTTGTGGTGGGGACCCCAGAGCTGGGTGCACGGACGGGCGCCACCCTCTGGCACGCCGACCCAGAACTCCCCTATACCTACGGGGCACCCGCGGAGGATGGACAGACGTGGAAGGTGGGGCGATTGCGCCTTTCGGCACTACGGACACCGGGACACACACCAGGAAGTTTGAGCTACGTGCTTGATGACCCCAGCGGCGAACCGTGGATTGCCTTTACCGGCGACACCCTCTTCGCAGGGGATGTGGGGCGGGTGGACCTCATGGGCATGGATCGTGCGCCGGGGCTTGCTGCTGAGCTGTATGACAGCATCTTTGCAAAGCTGCTTCCCTTGGGCGATGGCATCGTAGTGTGCCCTGCACATGGTGCTGGTTCGGTATGTGGTGAAACTATCGCCGAACGTACGTGGACAACTTTGGGCATTGAACGCCTGCGCAATCCGAAGCTACGGGTCGCATCGAGGGAGGCATTCATCGCCTCAGCGGCGGTGGAGCTTGAGCGGCCACCCTACTTTAGGAGAATGGAGTCGTATAATGTGCTTGGCGCTCCGCCCTTGGCCGGATTACCCCTCCCGCGTGCCGTGTCCCCCAAACACCTGCATGCCGAACGTGCAGGTGGGGTGGTCATCGACACAAGAAGCGAAACGTGCTATGGTGCGGCACATGTGCCAGAATCCGTATCCCTCTGGGAAGAAGGTCTCTCCGCCTTTGCGGGATGGTATGTGCCTTACGACACGCCACTCTACGTAGTGTGTGACCCGGGGCATGAGCAGGAGGTGTGTACCCTCCTCTCACGCATTGGGTACACAGACATACGCGGATACTTGGCAGGAGGCATGCTAGCGTGGCACATGGCCGGGCTCCCCAGCATGGCTACGGCCATGACGACCGTCCAAGGCCTGTGTCGTGAACTTGATACACAGGGCGACCAGTACATACTTGATGTGAGGACAGAAGGCGAGAGAAAGGCACAGGGAGCCATCCCCAGCGCCCTAGAAATACCTGCCTCGTTCATTCCAAAACGGTATCGTGAAGTTCCCCAAGACACGAAAACGTATGTCTTTTGCGGAAGCGGGCTGCGTTCCATGATGGTTGCAAGCTTTCTTGCTTCAAAAGGGTGGGAATCCATCCACGTCGTGCTCGGCGGTATCGCAGGATGGTCGTCGACAACATGCCCACTGGAGCATCAGTCGTCATCGGAACAATAAGCATCGAGCGTCGAGGCACCGTTTGTGTTCGATTCGACAATGCTGTGAGCTGAGCGGCGCAGGGTATCAGTCATCGATTTCCTGAAATAGGGTAGATTCCTGCGCTTTTCACGATATTGGCTCCGATAGTATACCTCCCAGAGTGCTTCTGAGGACTGTGGGGAGGAATCGCACCCAAGCATATCCCGCAGAGATGCTAGGACCGATGCAAGGGCTGGTCCCTCTGTCTGTACCACGCCTTCTGTTCCATACAAGCACATCCACGAGTGGTAAGCGTTTCCCAGGATGATAACAGTGTGTGGATACCGCCTGGCAAGCAGCTCAGCCACAAGCTCACCCACGTCGTGACGGGGCTTAAGATACCCATATGATGCGTAGGCACCGTATGCCGTGAGCCGTACAAAGCCCCTGAGCATGTGGACCTCTTTCCGGACAGAAGCAACCATCCTACGTATGGAGGCGTCCCTCCCATCGATAGCGAATTCTATATCCTCTGCCTTTCTTCCACGTGCGTATGCTGCAAGCTTTGGCGTGCACTGGTCATGGCGAAGAAGATACTGGAAAAAGTTGTACGGTATTGTCATGGTCATGCCATCCACCTTGCGAGGAGTGAGTCGTGCCAGCCCCCCAAGGAGAGATAAGGGGAAGCGCGACACATGACGACCCCCATGGCCGCCAACTCCTTTCTAGATCGTATGCTGCCCCTTGTGCGGGCTGCAAGTATGCGGCGTGCGCTTACGGGCCCGATGCCAGGAACACGCAAGAGCTCGTCATAGGATGCGATGTTGGGATCCACAGGGCTGAGACCAGATGCTTGTGCTATCGCACGTTTGGGGTCGGTGTTTGCGAGATGGTCACTGCAGTCAAAAGCCGACATTAGCTCACATGAGGAATAATGGTAGATACGGTACAGCCAATCCATTTGATAGAGACGATGTTCACGCCATGCTGGTTGCATGCATTGAGATTCAAGAATCGTCCCCGGAACGGGTGTAAAAGCAGAGTAGTAAACCCTTTTTAGACCAAATTTGTGGTATTCCCGCACTGTTGCCTTAAAAATCTCAACATCAGTCTCTCCCGCTCCCCCTACCACGAGCTGTGTTGTCTGACCCGCTGGGGCCCCTTCTTTGCTTACGAATCGTTGGATATACCGCTGACGGCGAAGAATGTCTGTTTTGAAATCCTTGGTGGCGCAGATTTCGGACAGACGGGAAGAAGACGGGACCTCTATGTTTACGCTCACACGGTCTGAAACGCTCATGGCCCGCCGAATGTGGTCCCTGTCAGCGCCGGGCAATATCTTAAGGTGTACATACCCCTGGAATCGATAGGCGGTGCGAAGCATTTCTGCCGTTTCCACCATAGACGCCATAGTCTCGTATTCGTCTGCACCAACCCCAGAACTTAGAAACAATCCTTCAACGTAATTACCACGGTACAAGTCCATAAAAAGTGAGGCGAGTTCATGCGGGGTATAAGAATATACGGCACCCCCACTTGAACACGAAGCGTTCGAGCAGTATGCACACTCATGGGTGCAAGCGTTGGTGTAGAGTGTCTTGAACATGCTCACGCAACGGCCATCGTGTGCATAGGCATGGCATATTCCTCCCGCGCATACATTGCCTATGCGGTCAATCCCCGAAACGCTGCGCGGGCTAGCCGTTGAGACGCATATGTCATGCTTAGTGGCCTCGCCCAGTGCGTAGACCTTTTCGATGTCGGGGCGAACAGAAGGGGCAGGCCCCTCAGAATCAAATCTCCCCTGGCGTGCAAGGGCGATCATCCTTTCCATGCGTTCCACACCTACCCCTCAGGCAGGAATCATAAATACCTGTGGAAAGAGAGCAAAGGTAACGTCAAAGTCCATGTGTCTGCAGATAGGGCCCCATGTCAAACTTGCGTTCGAGCCCCCGGTCGTTCATGTACCGTATGGTCCCAAAGATGTCCCGCTCCTTCCAAGGCCTATCGTGCTTGCCAAACACCCATGCCACGCCCGCATAGCCGTTTGGATCCCTTCCATCGATTTCGTACGTATTGTTCAGGGACAGGGCAGTATGATATGCCTCATTGAGGGAGCTCGTCCATTCAAGGATCTTTTTTCCCCAGTACATGCGCATGTATCCGTGTATGTATCCCGAAAAAACCATCTGCCGCTGTGCCGCATTCCAATATGGGTCGTGCGTTTCTGCAGCCTCGAGCTCGCGTATGGTATAGATGTATTCCCTTGCGTCATTTTCATGGGCGAGGAGCGTTTGGCTCGCCCATGAAGGAAGGGATAAAACGGTATCGTAGTCCTTGTTAAAATGAACAAAGTTAAAGGCGAGTTCCCTTCGCACTACCACCTGCTCAATAAAGGCCTCAAGACCCCTTCCGCCAGAGCGTATGGCATCACGTATCAGGGTGACTGGTGAAAGCTGCCCATAGTGCAGATAGGCACTCAGGTGAGAGGTACAGTCCTGAGAGGGATCATTGCGGCATGTGTCATACCGATGCAGGGCTGTGTGCAGGAAGCTATTGGCCTGTGAGAGGGCGGCTCGCTCCCCTCCCCCACCAGAATGAGTTGTTCCTGGTGCTACGTCACCAGCGTAGGCACCAAGAAGGTGTTTCGCCTCTGTAAGCTCCATATCCCCCCTCACCTTGCGTGATGGGCGAGGCACCGGGACGGGATCGAGAAAACGGGATAACGCCTTCATGAGGCGGGGGCGGAGTACTGCCGCCGAATATGCCTCCCGTTCCATGGCATACGATACGGGGACCACAACAGCGGTCTCCACAACATGGACGGGGCATGTCGCAACGTCGCAACAAGCTGAAAGCCAGGCGCGATGATGACGAAGGGGTTTGTCATCAGTTACAAGTACGGCCGCTTCAGAAAGAAGGGATGCGATACTATCAGGAGGACTGCCCCGCACTACCTGGAAGGCTATGCCTGCATCGGCGAGCGAAAGGATGACATCCGACACTCCGGAAAGAAACCAGGTATGGGAACGGTCGGTTGCATCGGGATACGTATCATCAAGGCAGACGACCACGAGAAGGGGGATGTCGTGGTGTGCCGAGAGCTGTGCTGCATGCGAGAGTGCGTGATTGTCGGTCAGACGCATGGCAGACTGCATCCAGTACAGCACATACGCACCTCGAATAGGATAACCGCTGCCAAGAACGTGTATCCGCTCTGCCGCTACAGACTCGCTCATCCCTCATGCACCCCCCTTCCATGTGAGCATGGTGCGCACATGGGACTCGCGAAGCGCTAAGAGGCCCTCATGGGATACGAGCCGTGTGTCGAGATACCGCCTCACCGCGTCCCCATGGCTGCCCCTGTCAAGACCATACCTGTCGAGGAAATAGTCCTCAGCCTCACGCATCGAGGGGAAGATACGCTCCTTAGAGAGGCGCCGGGAGACGACATCAGGAAATATTTCCATGTCACACAGCACGTTGTAGACAATGTCTGCCGTCGGCGCAGGATGATACGGGCGGCCCAAGATCTGTTCCTGCACGAACTGCCGGTCCCTGTCACTGCCCCCCGTTCCAGAAAACCAAAAGACATATACCTCCCTCGAAGATACATCAGTCATTTTTCTCAAAGCTGCCCGAAGATCAAGCATACCGAGGGAAAAAGATGCCAATACCACGTCATAGGGCGGTGAGAGATCCACCCCTGGAACAACATCGTCCCAGAGCTTTCGCACAATGGAAAATGACTGCACGTTGTAGGCACGTATGTTTTGTTCGAGGAGCGCACACATATGTATGTTTGGTTCCACGGCGGTGATATGTGCGACATAGGGGGCCAAGGGTATGGCTACCGAACCTGGACCAGCCCCGATGTCAAGCACGTTGTCCGTGGGAAGCACGGACATTTCTCGAATAATAGTACGTCCCTTCGCCCAATCATTATGCTGGGATTCCCTGTTGAATCGTTCGGCACGGGTGGCATCCCAGTACCCTTCTTGGGAACGCCCCAATGACATGAGGTACTGCTCCATAGCCTTTTTCCACACCTCATTCCAATCGCGATGCATGTACTTCATTGTTCCTTAAGGAATGAATGTTCAAATATGTTCCCCACAGAAGCATAGCACGCCGAGCGATTCCGGAGATGAGGAAATATACTACCCACGGGGAAACCTGCAAGAAAGAATAATGACGGCGGATGGTGCGGGGGAAGGGATTTGAACCCTCGAACCCCTACGAGACAAGGCCCTCAACCTTGCGCCTTTGACCAATCTCGGCAACCCCCGCACGATAAGCGGTTGAGGAATCCCGTAGGGAACTAAGACAACTGAACAAATCAGTTGGTATTTAAAAACATTTTGGTTTATGCCCTTTCAGGGGAATGCTCCTGCAAGACACGTCCACGGTCATCATCTCACCAGCGCCGAGTTGCCGATTACTTCGCCCGTAGGTGAAGGTGATTATGCACGCGCCAAGAAAAGAGGGAAAAAAAAAGAAAAAAGCTAATCTCGAAGCTTCTTTCCGGTCAAGGACAAAAAAACATCCTCGAGCGTCGGCTCGGCTGACGAGATCGACACGATGGAGCGTCCTGAGAGCACGGTGGCGATATCGAGCAAGAGCCCGTCTCGGTCCTCGATGAAGAGTTTGAGCATGCCGTTTGCGTAGAGAGCGTCCTTCACGTTGGGAATGCCCTTCACATCGTCAAGAAGCCGTTCGTCTTCATCGACCTGAATCTGGATGATATCTTCCCCCTTAATCTGGCGCTTGAGGGCCCGAGGTGTGTCAATCGCCTTGATACGACCCTCGTCTATGATGGCGACCCGATTACAGAGATAGTCCGCCTCCTCCATGTAGTGTGTTGTTAGGAAGATGGTCGTCCCGCGCTTGTTGATGTCCCTTATAAAATCCCATATCATCCGCCGTGCCTGTGGGTCCATGCCCGTCGTGGGTTCGTCGAGGAAGAGGACCTTGGGTTCATGCATTAAGGCCATGACCACGTTGAGACGCTGCTTCATGCCGCCGGAAAAGTCTTTGACAAGGTCGTTTTTTCGCTTCTCAAGGCCCATTGCCTCAAGCATTTCAAGAGCACGCCGCTTGGCATCCACGCGCGAGACTCCGTACAGGGAACCGTAGAGTACCAGATTCTGGTAGGCGGTGAGCAGGTCATTAAGGGCAAGCTCCTGAGGAACGATGCCGATAATGGAACGGATGCCCCGCTCGTCTGTGAGCGGAATTCCCTTGACATGTGCCGTTCCCCCTGTTGGGCGAAGCTGGCACGTGAGCATGTTTACCGTCGTGCTCTTCCCCGCGCCATTGGGGCCGAGGAATCCAAAAATCTCACCTTCGCGAACATCAAAGGATATGCCATCCACCGCAACAAACGAACCAAATCGTTTTTCGAGTGCTTCAACAGTAATGGAACTCATATGCTTTCACCCCGCATGACAAGAAGGGTGCCGATAACAAAGATTGCCGCCGCAAAGACGATGGATATGCCAAGCGGTTGGGCGACACCCGAGATGCCCTCGCCCCGTATCATGACATCCCGCAGGGCGTCGTTGACGTAGGTGAGGGGAAAAATCTTGGAGACGGAAGCCATCCACCCCTGGGAAAGCGGGAAGAAGATGCCTGATAGGAACATCATGGGAAAGTTGACAAGCGTTGCGGCCTGGGAAGCCTCATCGGCAGACTTGGCAAAGGATGCGATGATAAGGCCGATGCCTATCATGCCAAATGTCCCCACGAGCACGATGAGGGCGACAAGCCAGATCGGCCCGACAATTGACAGGTCATAGAGGACCATCGCCACAAGGAGCAGAATCGCCACCTGGATGAGCACGATGACCATTTGTGAGAGCATGTCACCAACCATCACGGCCCCCCGTGACACGGGCGTCGAGAGGATTCGCCGCCTGATGCCCTTGACACGGTCCTCGACGATGCCAGCAGATGAACCAGTGACGCCCGTCCAAAGGATGGACATGGCTACGAGACCCGGCACGAGATAGTCGATGTAGCTCAGTGCCTCGTCGCCCGATGCGGCAATGGGGACCGTGGCGGGCTCAAGGGGAACAGCCGCCGCACGAATAAAATCCCCCTGGTCGGGAGAAAGGTACTCCTGCGACTCTGCAGAAGCGATCTGCTGGGCAAAAAGCATGTCAGAGAATTCCGCTATGACGGCGTCGACAATGCTCAGCGCCACGCTCTGCTCGGTGGGGTCTGCACGTGCATCGTAATAGATATCAATCGGTACGGCACCATTGCCCGAAGGTACGATTGAAGCGGGCAGCACGAGCACGACGACACGCCCTTGGTCTCCTATCCAATACTGGGCCTCTTCATGCGCAGTAGCACGTGTCTGCTGTTCATATCGCACATTCAAGGCGTCAATGCCATCAAAAGACGAGGAAAACGCTTCGGTGAGCGCATCATCGTACCCCCCCAGGGGTGTGACGACCACCATTCCCACGGAAATGGGCGATGCATCCCCCCCAAAAGCGCTCCCAAATACGAGCATGAAGATGAGAGGATAAGCAACAAGGAAGACAAGAAGCTTCTTTTGGTGCCAGACTTCTGCCAAGCCCCTCCATCCAAGTAACAAGGACTGTCGAATCATGATAAACCCTCGTTTTCGTAAGTGCAAATGACCTATATATGGTTTTTTAATATATACGCAATAGAATATAGAGAAAAGAAAGGCGCCATCAAAGGGAAGGAAAGAGAAAAAAGCTGGCGGACCCGGAGGGATTCGAACCCCCGGTCTACAGCTTAGAAGGCTGTCGCCCTATCCTGCTAGGCTACGGGTCCCTAGAGCCCCCTTATTTGAGCTTCTTAACCTTCACTACCTCAATCCGGCGGATGGGGTAGATCTTCTTCGCACTCTTGTAGATATCCGAGGTGATCTTGCCAAGAATCATTTCCTGGATAAACGGCACCATCTCCATCTGGGAAGCCGCTTCTGCCATGTGCGAGCGTATGAGCGCATTGACAGCATCCGACTGCGAGTTCTGCATCCTGCGCGGGGCAATAGCCGTGACGGTAACGCGGAGCTTGGCTCCGTCCTTTGTCCTGAGGTCAAGGATATTGTCTAGCTTAGTATTGTTTCTCCTCGTCTGGGAACGTATGTATGAGCGGAGGAGCTCGTGCTGCTTGAACTCGGTGTATGCGTTTTCTCCCTGCACGTCATTAATCTTAAAGTAGAGCTTCACGTGGGTCTTGGAGAAGTCGCCGGTAAGGTCTCGCAAGGACGTCATCATGGTGCGTCCCATCAGATTCTTGGGGTCACTGGAAACTATCTCGCCCAGGTTCTGCTTGCCAAACATATCGGGGGCAAACACATTGTACCACCGCTTCTCCTTCCAGGTGTCCTTCATCTGTCCTGATCTTCTAGCCATGTTTTCACCACTATCTTGATATGATAACCATCGTAACTGAAAGTAGATTGTCTCTTATTTTATCAAGTCCTTTTTAACTCTTTCGGGTAGGGTGCCATGAACATAGGACGGTACGTTCCGTGGCGAGGATATATCCGCGCCACACAAGCGTATGGGATATGCAGAACGACAGGGAGAAGCCGTATTGCGAAAGCAAAAGGGGAGAGGATATGCTATACTGAAAGAGCTAAAGACAGAAAAATATTAATATACTACCTGAAAAATTCCCTACTTTAAGAGAGGAGATACGTTATGGCGCGCATAGGCATAGCCCTCGATGTGGGCACAAGCTGCTACAAGGCTCAAAAGATCGATCTTGACACACAAGAGGTCATGGGGACAGCCATGACCCTTCATAATCCCCTGCCCGGTGCCAACGCCATCGACCAACGCGCCTTTGCGGCAAAATGGCCACAGATGTCCCATGAGCTGTGTATTATGGCGGTTAAACGGCTCATCGTCGGCCTAGGTGTGTACCCCTACGAACTTGAGCGTATGGCAATATGCGGCAACGCCGTACAGGTGTCCATTTTCCTCGGGCTCACCATCGATGACCTTCTAAGCGAAGCAGCGGGTGCCCCCGATTCTTGTGGCACCGTTGACAGGGGAGCACGCATTCTCGATGCCGCAGACATCGATGGGCTAAAAAAGTATTCCCCTTGTCACATCGTCGTCCCGCCAGCTGCGCGTAATCGCATCGGGGCAGACAAGCTTGCCCTCGTGATGTATTCAGGGCTTCTCGAAGGGGAGGACAGCGCGCTCGCCATGGACTTTGGCATCGGTACAAAGGTGGCCCTCAAGGTGGGGGGCGTGGTCTACACCGGCTCCGTCGCCTCAGGTACGGGCCTGGGGGGACAGGGGCTGTCCTGCGGTACCGTGGCAAAGCCGCAGTCTGTCTGTGATTTCCGGTGGGAAGACGACAACTTGCGGGCTATGGTCCTCGATGATGGCATGCACGTGACGGTGGGTGACCTTTTTGACCCGTTGACTGGCACCATGATTGAGCAGGGACAGGTGAAACCATTTAGCATTGCCGGTTCGGGTTCCGTTTCCCTCATCAGCGCCGGGATGGAGCGGGGCTTTATAGTGCCGCCGCGCATCCGTACGGCATCGGGTTCCATAGACATGAGGGTGGATCTTCGTTACGATGAGGCAGACCTAGCCCTCACGGGCATCGCCATCGGGAAGGTACGAGCAGCATGCCGTGCCCTTACCGTCCTGGCAGGTATCGAGGCCGATGCGATACACCACGTCTACACGTCCGGTGCCATAGGCACCTACGCCGATCCAGATAAGGCGAAAACAGTGGGCCTCCTCCCCGATAGCACCACGCATGTCACCCAGATAGGGAATACGTCGCTGCAGCTTGCACGCGAGCTCGTCAACAATCCGGGCCGTGCCTTTGAGCTTGAAGCCATTGCCGATTCGGTGCCGTGGCACTGGGTCGCCTTTGAACGGCTTCCCACGTATGTACGGGCCTTGGAATGTGAGCACGCATTCTGGGAAGACGGCATTTCTCCCGAGGGTATGGCATCCATGTGCGCCGCCAGAGGGATTCCCAAGCCCAACCCGAGGGCAGGTACCCCCCTGAAGGTAACGACCCTTGACCGAGATATACCTGAAATGGGAAAAGGGGGCCTAAAGATACGGAACATGGTGGACACCTGCCTGCACATCAAAGTCGAAGGATGTACCGGTTGCTTTTGCTGTACCGACATCTGTAAGAACAACGCCATAAAGCCCGATACCAAGGTCATCCACATCAGGACGGACCTGTGCAGCGGTCTCGGGTGCCAGAAATGCCAGATGACCTGCTCCACCGGTGTCATCAACTGGGACCGTATCGAGCTCGGGCGCTATGAAGACGAAACGAAGTGGATGCCGGCAAAATGGAAGCATACGCAAAACAAGGTCTGGGCATCATCTCCTACGAACGAGTAACGCATGAAGGCACGGCCACGGGAAAAAGGGGAAAAAAGACGGTGCGTGTACAGAAAAGGGGCAAAGAGAGATAGAAAAATTTATAAATGCATTCGCTCCTCTCTTCTTAAGCTCCGATGGTGTAGTCCGGTCAATCATTCAGGCCTTTCGAGCCTGGGACTCGGGTTCGAATCCCGGTCGGAGCACCAACATTCTGACCGACTTGTTGCGATATGTATTTATAGAATGGTATATTTTTTGAACATAATGCCATCAGTCCTTATCGCCGATGACGAGGAAGACCTCCGATTCATCTTCAATCGTGTGCTTTCAAAGCTCTACACCGTCTATGAGGCGGACACGGGGCTGCGTGCCATTGAGCTCTATGAGAAGCACCAGCCGGATCTTGTCATTATGGACACGAGGATGCCGGGGCTTGACGGTATTGAAGCGACAAGAAGGATCATGCACGCACATCCGGATGCCCGGATTATCGGTGTGACGGGTTATGCCGACAAGAACGCTGCGTTCCAGGAAGCAGGCGCGCTGGCAGTCATACAAAAACCGTTTTCGCTTGCCGAATTATCAGAATATGTTGCTAAATACCTTCAATAGACGAATAATATTCATGCACCGCATATCGTCGAGGGTATGCCTTCTGAGGCCCGTATCGGTTACAGAAAGACTTTTAAACAGATGTGTGTATGGGAGTTTAACGTAGCGGGGTGGGGCAGTTAGGAGTGCCCGGCGGGCCCATAACCCGCAGGTCGGTGGTTCAAATCCACTCCCCGCTACCATTTCACCGTTTTTTAGCAAAGTATTTAAATACTGAATTCCCACGATATGTGTGATATCATGAGAATATCTAAATACTACGGACTAAAGATTTACAATGACAAGGCAGAATATGTGGGCATTGTCAATGATGTTGTTCTTGAGTTCACCAAGGGAGAGGTGTTCGGCCTTGCAGTCGGCCAGGAACAAGGCATGGAAAACGTCGCCATCCCGTATTCCGACGTCGTCTCCGTGAACGACATTGTCCTTGTCAAGTCAAGGAATTAAGACCGTCCTTCACCGTGTAGCGCAATGATTGGCAAAAAGAAGGTGCACGCATCGCATGCACCTTGTACCCGTCTTAAATGGAGCCAACCTTTTCTGAGAGATAAAATTCCCGGGCTAAAATCCGTTCTTTAAGAGACTCGCACAGCTCATCCGCCCGCGCCCTGTTTGATTGACGGAGCGTGATGGGGACACGCGTGCCTTCTATATCCATGGAACCAAGGGAGCCCTTGAACGCGCCGCCTGGGCACATGAAGACACAGGCACCGCAGTTGTAGCACCGGCGCTTGTCGATACCGCCCTTCATGGTAAAGGCAGCGGTGGGGCAGTCCCGCTCGACGGTGCAGACCTTGCAGGGGGTGCAGAGCTCGCTGGCATAGGTGATAACATGGTCGGTACCCTGCCAGACATCGGCATAGGTCCCGGCCGTGAAGGGCACACGGTCATGAATCTCCCCTACGGGAAGCGACACATCGCCGTCAAGCACCCCGAGATGCGGCAATGTCTGCTCGGTAACGGGAATCGGAACGGCGATGGAAGTGATGACCTCCGGCGTCTTGGACGTTTTGAATCCGCCCATGTATTGAGCCTGCATGCCCTTAAGGTCGGCGATGACACTCATGTTTGGCTTTCCAGGCGTGCTTCGGGTGCCCTGGCCGATGACATACCCCACGCCACCGTTGACGAGTATGCGCGTTCCCATGCCGATAGAGACAAGGCTGGGGTCATTCTCGATGGGATTTATCTCGCCACACCCGCTGATAGCTATCTCCTTTCGCGGGCCACGAAGACCGGTGACCGAGAAGATGGTGTCACAGGAGCCCGTGGCGTCATTGAGAAATGAAACGTAGTTCTTAAAGGCCCCCCGTGTTGTCATGAGCTTGGCATAACTGCAGTCGTCGAGGGTGATATGATTCTCAAAGATGTTTCCGTTTGCCTCAACCCTGACCTCAACCTCCTTGCCGGCGACAAGGTCGCGAAAAATCTGGCCGCCCCCATATTCATGCGATGCATAGGAGGTGCCGTACAGGATGAGGTCGACGATGCCCAGATTCTCATTGGGGCAGGGGCCGGGATGCGCAGCCACACCGTTTATCCAGATGGATTCCGCCTTGGCAAAGACGCCCTTTTCAGCGACAGGAACGGTGAGGATGGCGGCTGTTCCCGACATGATGCCACATGTTCCCGTGGTGACGGCATCGACGGTATCGGTGGTGACACGCTCGCCGTTACGGATCATCTCCTTGAGTTCTCGGGCGGTGTAGACGACGGCCTCGCCCTTACGGATCTTTTCGTTGATATCCTGAATGGTCTTTTTCGCCATGTGTTCACCTCATGACCGGACAGCGTGCCGGCACAGACTAAAAGGGATAAAGACCCTATCCTCGGGAGCAATATAAATATAACGAAGAGCGTCATGCCTTGCGGCGCACAATACGGGACCCGCACACCTCACATGCCTCATCATGAGAGGAAGGGGGATACCGCCTTCCGCATCCCGAACAACGGCATTTCCAGCGTACAGGGCCCGTTATCCCCTCAGTCCGCGAAGGAGACCATGGTATGCCAAGGCGAAGGGCAACGTTTTGCACGCCATAATCGTCGGTGATAAGGCGCGCACCGGTATCGATCGCTAAGGCGAGTATGCTTACATCGGCGAAAGAGAGGGTATCGCCTGCGCGAGCACACGAGTTTCTGACCTGTGAAAGTGACGCATCAGAGGGCTCTGCAAGGGAAAGGATGCCGGCGGCACGTAGTGCGTCAAGATGCCGCCTGCTCTCCGCATCCCTGACTTCGGCTGCAACGGAAGGGGTGGTACCGGCTTCTCCCTCCGGCATGAAGCGGGAAAAGAAGGCTCCCGCATCAAGGACAACGTTCATGGACGCGACGCCTCACGAATCTGACGGGATGTGCCGAGCGTACCACGGAGATGGCGTCCCCCGTAAGGATGCTTCGCACCGGCTGGCCGTCGAGAATGACATACGATTCCTTCCCGAGATTGACAATATCCACCGTGCAGGAATCAGGGACCACGTAGGGGTGCGCCTCGCCGAAGAGGGGGCATATGGGGGTGATGCAGATGACAGGGGCCTTGGTGTGGATGACCGGCCCCCCCGCTGAAAGCGAATACGCCGTCGAACCGGTGGGAGTCGAAACGATGACCCCGTCACCATATATCTCGTGCGAAGGGGCGCCACCCACGCGCACGTCAAGGTGTTCCATCTTCGCCGGCGATGTCGAACGCACCACCACCTCGTTGAGGGCCGAACCCATGATGGTGCCGTCGTGCAATATGTCAAGCTTCGTGCGCGTGTCGACGACATGATGTGTGAGAAGATGGGGGATGCTGTCGATATCAGCCGGAGATACCTCGCAGAGGAATCCGTAGGTCCCCATGTTGACCGTAAGAAGCGGTACATCCCCATACTGGGCGATGGTACGGAGAATCGTGCCGTCTCCCCCCACGATGACGATGAAATCAAGGGGTCCCTGTGCCAGTGTGCTCTTGCCGAGGCTGCTGGCAAGGTCAGCGTCATATCCTACGGTATGGCCCTCCGATTCCAGGAGGCGCGCAATGCGCTCCGACAGGGCGACGGCCTCGTCGCGGTCGGTACGTGATACGATTCCAATCTGCATAGATTCAACCCCTCAGCGCACGAACGAGGGACGCGTGGACCTTCGCATCGTAGGCGGCAATGATATTGACATGATTCTCATCAAGGTCGAGTGGTTCCCCCGCTAGCCCCGTCATGACGCCGCCCGCGCTTTCAAGCACTATCTTTGCGGCTGCGATGTCTGTCGTCCGCATCTTGTCGCGCACGTCGATGAAGGCAAGCAGGCTTCCCTTGGCAACGTAGCACACCTCCAATGCCACGGACCCCAGGCACCGTATCTTCGAAATATAGTCCTGGAGCTCCTCGATGTACTTCCCCTTTTTCGTGTAGAGGGATATCATGCAGGAGGAGGGCGTATGCTCGAGCGGCCTGCCGTTATAGAGCGACCCATACTCGCTGATACCCTCATACCATTCCTCCCAGGCCAGATTGCGCACGAGGCCATAAGATGACCCGTCCCGCATGATGCCAAGAGAGGTGCAGTAGAAAGGCAATCCATACAGCGCGTTGTTGGACCCGTCAATGGGGTCTAGGTAGAGGATAAACTCGTCACCGAACGAGACGTGCCCAATCTCCTCGCTCACCAGTTCGCATGGTATCTTGTGGGCGGCAAGATAGTCGACAACGGCCGTTTCGGCAACCTTGTCAAAGTAGCGTGTTGTACCACCCAGGCAGCTTTCGCCCACTATTTCGTGTGCCTTTCCAGACCGCATGGCGTATTCCATCGCCTGTTTGACGGATTCCGACAAGTGCCAGCACAGCGTCCTATCATTCATGATGGCCAACTCAGTAGAGGAGCAGGCACAGGGAAATGCTGCACCCGCATGTTTCCACTACCATGTCGGAAGATATCGTTTTAATGGTATCTATCGTTGCATTGCGCTGGGAGACCATGCGGCGTGCCATGTCGATGGCCCGCACCTCAGCCTCTTCCTTTGAACATGCCCCGTGATACTCGGTGATACACCCCACGGTCTCCTTCGTAGTGATACATGCGATGGATGAGGCGATGCGCTCACCGGGCGTTGAGCTCACGATCTTTGACATGACGCAGAACATGAATGAGCCTGGTGTGGCGGTGGCAACATCGGCCATCGTGCCCTCCCTGCACCCCTTGGGCAGGATGGATGAGACGGTGATGTAGTTGAAGTCGGAGATTCCGACGCCGTGGAGTGCCAGGTCAAATGCATTGAGTTCTGTCTTTGCGTTTGCACTGCTGGAGGTGAGCACATACGTATGAGGTGTCAACATGCTTGTGGATGCAGCGATACTGTTTTTAAGCGTTTTCATTGCCACGGTCTCGAAGGCACAATTCGGGAGAAAATCCACCGTATTTAGAAAAAATTGCCCTTCATAGAAACATTTATATTACCCCTATTTTATGGATAGAAAAGGTGGTTACCATGGGCACGACCAAACCAGAACGAGTTGGTGTGTTGAAAGTAGGACGGTACATCGTCATCGACGAAGAACCGTGCAAGATTATTGCCTACAGCACATCGGCCCCCGGCAAGCACGGGGCCGCCAAGGCGCGCATTGACGCCAAGGGCATTTTTGACGACCAGAAGAGAAGTATCATCAAGCCGGTAGACGCTAAAGTTCCTATCCCCATCATCGACAAGGCAAGCGGTATGGTTACGGCAATCATGGGCTCCACCGTGCAGATTATGGACCTCAACTCATACGAGTACTTCGACCTCCCCCTCACGGATGACATCGAGGGTGAGCTTACCGACGGTGTGCAGGTCGAGTACATGGAGACCATGGGTCGCATGAAGATTCTCCGTGTGAAAGGTTCATCGTAATGTCAGAGGATTTCTCGTTATATACCTATGTGAAGTCCGCCCTCCCGTTTTCCGCACCTGGTGCGGAGAACGCGGATGCGGTCGTGCTCGGCATTCCGTTCGACGGAACGCAGACAGGAAAGACGGGGTCGCGGCTCGGCCCCACCAGCATTCGCATCGCTTCTTTTGATCTTGAGCTCTATGATTTAGAAACGCGCGTCGACCTTGCAGGTCGCCCGATATACGATGCAGGGGATATAGACTGTGTTCCTGGTTCCCCGGAACGTACCATGGAACGGATCGCCGACACGGCTGCACGGCTCCCGTGCGTTCCCCTTTGGGTGATTCTCGGAGGCGAGCATTCGATAACGGCACCCATCGTCGCCGCCCGTGCGCCCGACCTTGTCGTGTCGTTTGATGCGCACCCCGACCTGCGCAATGGATACATGGGTGTCAAGGAGTCGCATGCAGGGGTCATGAGAAGAATACACGAACACGGCATCGAGGTGGAGGTGCTGGGGGTGAGGGAATGCTCTTTGGAGGAGCATGACTATGCGGCAGAACACGGCATACCCCTTGTTGCTCCGGACGAAATCTCGTCCTACCTGCCGCCCAAGGGAAAGCGTACCTATCTTTCCATAGACCTTGACGTGCTGGAGAATATGAACGTCGGCAATCCGGTACCGGGGGGGCTCACGTTCAGGGAACTCTGTGCCACCATACGGACGATTATGTCTGAAACGGATGTTATCGGCGTGGACATCGTGGAGCTATGCGCCGACACGACCGAAAGCTCATCCTATACCGCGGCAAAGCTCCTCTACAAGATACTTGCGTATTGGTACGAAAAAAGAGGATAAAGGCTCCCTACAGGCACTTTTGCCCCTCTTCTACGTGTTCCATGGCACGCTCGAGAAACTCAGCCCATGTGCGTGCCTTGATGCGCACGCGCATATCCCATGCTTTTTCATACAGCGTTTCTTCACAGTTTTTTATCTCGATGTTTCTCATGTGTGTTCACCAAAGGGAGGGAGACAGGAGCATGTTGGAGATCCTCCTGTCCCGTATTCGAGGGGAGATACTATGTGTATGTAGTATTGCTCATCAATGCTATATAAATATTTCGGTAGAAATGTTGATGAATGCTATATGGCGGGGAATCCGCCGCACATCAGTCGAAAAAAGTCCGGTCGACGATGGCGACGTCCTCGTCAAGAACGATGTCGTCCACAAATCCCACCCAGTACACGACAATACCTGGGCCGAAAAGCTCAACGTAGCTTGAAAGCTGTTTCTCGTAGTCATGACGAGCCTGGAAAGGCGAACCGAAGCTTCCCTTGCTTTCCATCCATTGGAACTCGCGGCCGAGGAGCTCGTGCGGCTCATGAAAAAGAAAGTCGGGGGTTTTTGACCGTCCCATGTCACGGGAATCCTGCTCGGTCATGTAGGTGATGCCCTGTTCATCAAGCCACGACTTGATGCATGACTCGCAAAAGATACCCCTGTCCTTTTGGCAGGTGATGCCGCGAGGCGAATAGATGAAATCCTCGGCAAGGACGTCCTCCAATTCTGCCCGAAGCCGCGGAGTCGGGGCAAGCGAGGGGTCTTGGACATACTGCTTGACAGCCTTTTTTCCATGTCCTAGCTCTGCGAGAACAAATCCCGAGGTCAATATGGCGGGGAACTTGCGCTCCTCGGCAAGTTGCACCAGGGTCTTGCCCCGCTCCCATTCCCGCGCCATTGCGCGCGCCTGGCGGGCGATGAGGTAATAGTCCTTTTTTGTGTTGCGGACAATCTTTTGTGACAGGATACTGTACAGGACGTCCTCGCCGAATCCGTACTTCTCCGATACATAGGATATATCCTTACGTGATTCAAGCCTTCGGTATATCTTATAAAACACATCTCTTCGCATCTAGAGCTCCCCCCTGCTTTCCATTTCCAGCCGATGGAAAAACGCCTGCATGAACGCGTCACGCTCCATGGCCATACGCCTGCCCTCTGATGTGAGCATTCGATCCTTAAGCTTTGAGAGCTTGACATAATATTCCTTTACGGGCGAGTGTTCGGCATGGTTGATACCGAGACCACCATAGGAGTCAGGTTCAAAGGGTGTGACAAGCCGCTGATTGTGCTCACCGGCATACGCATAAGCGCGGGCAACGCCAATGGCGCCTATGGCATCAAGCTTGTCAGCATCATACAGTACGCGTGCCTCGAGAGTACGCGGTACAAGACCGCCCCTGAATCGATGCGTTTCCACGCAGTGCACGACGGCCTCTATACATGAGGGCATCAGACCGCAGCGACGAAGGATATCTCGAGCAATCTGCGCACCACACAGGGCGTGGCACAACGAGGGGTCCGCCTCCTCCTGGCATCGGCCGACATCATGGAGATATGCGGCATAGGAAACGACCATCTCGTCAGCGCCTTCAACGGCGCCGATATGGGTGGCAAGCGCATGCACACGCAGAACATGGGCCCAGTCGTGCGTCGGCCGGGCATGGGCAAAAAATGCCTGTGCCTCACGGATGATGTGCTCCTCTATGTGCGTGCTCACATGCATGACTTTCTTCGGCAATATATAAGGTTTTTCGAAAAAAAGGGACAAAGAAAAACCCTAAATACCCCAGCGCAGAATCCTACGCATGAAAGAGCGGATACCCATTGTGCGGTGGGAGGGCGGCATCCCCGAACACCGTATCGACGATGTGGCACAGGAGCGCAAGGTAACCATAACACGTGGTACCTACACCTTTACCACGTATGCCACACCATGCGCCTATGAGGATCTTGCTACGGGCCACCTTCATGCGGAAGGTATCGAGCGGTCTTGCATTCCCGCCATTACCGTCACGCACCACCAAGGATACGACCAGATTGATGCCCACGGGACCGGGGGGACATGGGAGCACATAGCCCCCCAGCATCTCACCGTAGCGGCATCGGCCATCGTGCGCATGGCGGCATTCGCGGCATCGGCCTCACCGCTCTTTGAGGACACGGGTGCATTCCACTATGCGTTCATGTTTGACGGGGAAGGGACGTGTGTTGCCGAAGCCCCGGACATCGGGCGCTTCAACGCCATTGACAAGGCAGCGGGCTCCTGCATCCGCAAGGGGATGGCCCTCAACGACAAGGTGCTCTTCACCACGGGCCGAATATCGGTACGCACCATCGGCAAGGCACAGGCACTCGGCATCCCGGCAATCGTTTCAAAGGCCCCGCCGTTTCTCGAGGCGATAGCGCTTGCACGACAAGCGGGCATCACGGTCATCGGATTCGCACGCAAGGGACGATTCACCCTATACACGGAAGGGGCCGCAGAGGTGGAGGGATGACCAACCTAAGCATCGCCATCCTCTGCGGGGGAAAGTCACGGCGATTCGGTGTCGACAAGTCTGTTCACCCCTTGGACGGCAAGGAGCTATACCGTCATGCATACGATGCCCTCGCACCGCTCACCGATGACATTTTCGTCCAATGCGGAAGCAAGGACGCCTCGCTCTATGGCGTACAGCGCCACAACGATGACTATCTCGACCTCGGTCCGCTCAGTGGCATCTATTCGGCACTTCGCCACGCACGGTACCCACGTGTCGCCGTTGTCGCCTGTGACATGCCCAACGTCACGGCGGCGCTTGTCAGACATTTGGCACGCTATGCCACCCCGGACATCGTTGTCCCGGAATGGGCGTCGGGGCACACTGAACCGCTCTGTGCCATCTACAAAAAAAGCTTGGCTTCCCTCATGGAATACCAGATCCTTTCAGACGACCTCAGAATATCTTCACTCTTTGCGAAGGTCGAGGTAAAAAAAATAAGAATAGAGCCCCTTATCGCATCGGGGCTCATCGATGCCACCGTGTTCAAGAACATAAACTACCAGGACGACGTTTAGTCGCCGGAAGCTTATGCCTCGCAGATGTTTCTCCGTATCTCGCGGTAGTGCTCGAGGATGTACTTGACAAGGATGACAGACGTGAATCCTATGGTACCAAGCTTTCCCCCGCACCCCGGCGTGATATGCACCGTTGCCGTGTAAAGGAACGCCACAAAGACTCCTGCGGAGGCAAAGTGGCTTGCCTTGTCAAAGACCGCAGGGAATGCGGTCATGCCGGCAAAGGAGGCGGAGAACGCCACGAGGGACAGGGTCGTCCCGTAGGTCGAAGAGACCGCAGGAAGGACGAGTCCCGCAAGCAGGCCCACGAGTGCAGACCCCAAGACGGCGTCCGAACACTTGTCAGCAAAGATCCTCATGAAAAGCTCCCTTCGTGCATAGTACGTGAGGACCGTGGCGATGATGCCGGTGGCAAGTACAAGGACGAACCACTTTATCGTGATGACAGAGGCTGCTGCAGGGAAGACGGCGTTATACTCCTTGCCAAAGAGGCTGAGGATGATGGTCATGGCAAGAACGGCCATGTACGCCGTTGTTCCAAACTTGCCGCCGTGTCCGTTGAGGTATCCTTTCCAGGTCACGAAGATAAGGCCTGCCACGATACCAAATACCACGGAATATGCCACAGACTCGATGACCATCGCCGAACACATGCCCACGAAGGAGCCGCAGTAAATCTGTCCCGCATACTTCTTGATGAAAAATCCCGCCACAAGGCCTACGATGGCCGATGCGACGACGGCATTTGACTTCGTGTTCAGGACCTCGTTGTTTAGGTACCAGGTCGGCACTGTTCCTGCAACGACCGCGAGTATTGAAAGGAGGTCTTGTTTCTGGTAGTTCATGATGATTCACCTAGTGCTTCTACTTTGCATGCGCACACCTTGAACTCGGGAATCTTGGCAATGGGGTCAAGAGCCGGGTTGGTAAGCATGTTGGCGGCACATTCCTTGAAATGGAACGGGATAAAGACGGTCTTTTCCGGTACCTTTCGCGTGACGTATGCCGGTATCTGTATCGTTCCGCGCCTTGTGGAGACCTGGACAAGGTCACCGTCGGCAATGCCCATGGCCTCAGCATCCGAAGGGTGTATCTCAACATAGCCCGTGGGGACCTCCTTGTTCAGCTTCGGCGAACATCGTGTCATGGTCCCCGTGTGGAAATGGAAGAGGATACGCCCCGTGGTGAGGATCAAGGGGTAGTCCTTGTCGGGTTCCTCCGCGGGTGGTTTGTACGAAACGGGGAAGAAATGACCAAGGCCTCGTGAGAACTTGCCATTGTGCAGGAAGACCGTTCCCGGGTGCTCGGCATTCGGGCAAGGCCACTGGAGGTATCCTTCCTTGTCGAGGCGCTCGTACGTGACACCGCCATAAAGGGGGGTCAGCGACGCCACCTCGTCCTGAATCTCCTTGGGCGAGGCATAGACAAACTGGTCAGAACCAAGATGCTTCGCTACATCGCAGAGGATTTCCCAGTCAGGGCGGGCGTTGCCCAAGGGTTCGATGGCCTTTCTGATGCGCTGGACGCGCCGGTCGGTCCCGGTGAACGTGCCGTCCTTTTCCAAGAACGAGGTCCCTGGAAGGATAACATCTGCATGCTCTGCCGTCTCCGTGATGAAAAGGTCCTGCACCACGAGGAACTCAAGCGCATCGAGCGCCTCCCGGACATGGGTGATGTCGGGGTCGGATATCATGGGATTTTCCCCCATGATATAAAGGCACTTAAGCGCGCCATCGTGGGCGGCGTTAAGCATCTCCACCACGGTAAGGCCTATCGATTCCGGGATGTGCTCCGCCATGTTCCATGCCTTTTCGAACTTTTCCCTGTTTTCCGGCACGGTGACAGCCTGGTACCCGGGGAACACGTTGGGAAGAGCGCCTAGGTCGCACGCCCCTTGGACATTGTTCTGGCCACGCAGGGGATTGACGCCGGTGCTTGGCTTGCCCAGGTTTCCCGTGAGCATGGCAAGGTTCGCGCACGACTTGACATTGTCTACGCCCGTCGTGTGCTGGGTGATGCCCATGCTGTAGATGATGGATGCTGCCTCAGCATTGGCAAACATGCGCGCAGCGGCGATGAGGTCCGCTTTGGGGATGCCCGTTATCTCTTCGACACGTTCCGGTGTATACTTCATGACCTCTGCCTTGAATTCCCCATAGTTCTCCGTACGCTGCTCGATGAACTCCTCGTCTGCAATGCCCTCCTTGATGATGACATGCATGAGGCCGTTGAGCCAGGCGACATCTGTACCCGGCTTCTGGCGCAGGTGGATGTCGGCTATGGAGGCAAGCTGTATGGAGCGAGGGTCCACAAGGATGACCTTTGCGCCCTTCTCCTTTGCCTTGTAGATGCGGGAACCGATGAGGGGGTGCTGCTCCGTCGTGTTGGAACCCGTTATGAGGAAGCAGTCCACATCCTCGACCTCGGGAATGCTGTTGGTCATGGCGCCGCTCCCAAACGAGGCGGCAAGGCCGGCGACGGTAGAGGCATGGCAGAGGCGCGCGCAGTGGTCCACATTGTTGGTGACGATAACGCCGCGGGCAAGCTTCTGCATCAGGTAGTTTTCTTCGTTCGTGGTCTTTGCAGACGAGAAGAATCCAAATGCCTTTGCCCCGTCCCGCGCCTTAATCTCCTTGAACTTCGAGGCAATGAGGCCATACGCCTCATCCCACGTGGCTTCCCGGAAGGCGCCGTTTTCCTTGATAAGGGGGGTGGTAAGCCGCTCCTTGCTGTAGACAAAGTCGATGGCATTCCACCCCTTGATGCACAGGTGCCCCTCGCTGATGGGGTCTTCCTTGCAGGGCAGGACCGACTTGGCAACGCCGTCCACCACCTGGATATAATACTTGCACCCGCATCCGCAGAAGGGGCAGGTGGTGAGGATGTTGTCGTACTTCATTGCATCTCCTCCTTGGTGTAAAGCGGATTCTCCGCATCCGCGCCAGTGCCCGATACATACCCAAAGAGCTCTTCCATGTCCTCACGAAGGAGGGTGTTAAGCACCATGAGCGGTATGTCCGAGGGGCAGGCGCGCTGGCATTCGCCGCAGGCGATGCACTTTCCAGCCAGATGGAACGCCCGTATCATGTGGTAGATGGGGAATTCGGGCGGCAGGCGCCCGTGCTTCACCCACAGGGCATTTTCAAGCTCGCAGTCCTTGCAAAAGCACATCGGGCACGCATTCCTGCACCCGTAGCACTTGTTGCATTTTTCGAGCTGGTGCTTCCAAAAGGCGAGCTTCTCGTCAAGCTCCATAGCCCGGTAGGCGGCACCGATATCTTCCGCTTCCCACTGCTCGAGTTTTGTCCCTACCGCAACAACGGAGGGGAACGGCTCGGGGCAGGCACACTCTCGCGCCATTTCCTCGTCGCAGGGTATGCCGACGATGACAAGGCGGTCGAGGTCTACCTGGTGGCGCTTTGCAAGCTCCCTGAGTGCGCGCTCGTCGCAGCCTCGGCACACGATGGCAAACCGTGCTGCGCCATCCTCATCGAGGAGTAGGCGGGCAACGGAGGCCATAGGGTACTTCGGCGTGAGGCAGAGGCACTCCAGCTCGGAGGCGTCGGCGAAGAGATAGGGTTTGGCCATGCCCCGCTCCGACTTGAGCGCAATGATGCCGGCAACGTCGCCGGAGGCCATGAGTTTTTTGAGATGTGCCTTGAGTTCCTGTTCCATCTACAGCACCTCCCTCTGGAGCGCCGCGAGGGGGCTCGGGCCGAGTTCGGCAACTTCTTTGGCAAACTCGTCCATGGTCTGGGCAAACTTTTCACCTTCTGCCGCCGAGACCCATTCAAGCCGCAGGCGACGGGGGTCGATACCCAGGTGCTCCAATAAGCGTCTGAGGACCGCTATCCGCTTCTGAGTCCGGTAGTTCCCGTCGACATAGTGGCAGTCGCCGGGGTGGCAGCCGCCGATAAAGACGGCGTCGGCACCCATCTGGAATGCCTTGATAACCATTTCCGCGTTGATGCGCGATGAGCACATGACACGGATGATGCGTATGTTCGGGGGATACTTCATGCGGGATGTCCCTGCCATGTCGGCGCCGGCATAGCAGCACCAATTGCACAGGAACCCGACAATCTTGGGATTCCACGTCTCCGCCATTCAGATCACCTCCAGGATCTGGGCGACAATCTGGCTGTCGCGGAAATGATTCATGGCGATGGCACCGGAGGGGCACGCCGCCGCACAGCTTCCGCAACCCTTGCAGATGGCCTTGTTGATAGTCATGACGTTGCGCTCCTCGTCAAAGGCATGCGCGTCGTACGGACAGAGAATCTCGCAGATCCTGCACCCCGCACAGACGTCGGTGTTGACCTCAGCAACGATGGGCTCCGCGAGGATGACATCCTTTGAGAGGAGATTGACCACGTGGGACGCTGCACCGGAAGCCTGGGCAACGGTGTCGGGGATGTCCTTTGGACCCTGGGCCGCACCGGCAAGGAAAACGCCATCTATGACCGTGTCCACCGGGCGCAGCTTCGGATGCGCCTCGAGGAAGAACTTGTCGGCGCTGCGGGAAAGGTGTAGCATATGGCCGATGGCATCGGCGGCATCGCTTGGTTCAAGACCCGTTCCGAGCACCACCAGGTCTGCCTCAAGCTCGTAGGGCTCCCCCATCAGCGTGTCTTCGGCACGGACGTGGAGGACACCGTCTTCCTCATAGACCTCGGCGGCGTTTCCACGCCGGTACTTTATGCCCTCCTTCTGGACACGTTCATAGAACTCCTCGTAACCCTTCCCGAAGGCACGCATGTCGGTGTACATCACGGTGATGTCGGCATCGGGTATCTTTTCCTTGAGAAGGTGTGCCTGCTTGGCGATGTACATGCAGCAGACGCGGGAACAATACGGATTGCCGATGCGCTTGTCACGGGAACCGACGCAGGAAACAAAGACGATCTTCTTTGGCACCTTGCCGTTTATCAGCGCCTTTCCTCCGGTGGGGCCCGAGGGCGCGAAGATACGCTCAAGCTCAAGACCCGTCATGACGTTCTTGAACGTACCATACTTGTACTCGCGTTTGATGGTGGGGTCGAATTCCTTGTAGCCGGTGGCAACAACGATGGCGCCGACATCCACCTCGAGAATCTCCTCGGTCATGGAAAAATCGATGGCATCCCTGTCGCAGGCATCCACGCACTTCGGAGACGTCCCGCACTTGCCATGCTTGAGCATGAGGCATTTTTCAGGGTCGATGGTGTAGCGGAGCGGAACGGCCTGGGGGAAGGGGACGTAGATGGCGCCCCTCTTTCCTAGACCCATGTCAAACTCCGAAGGGATGCGGCCGACAAGGCGGCATGCCGTGGCGCACGACCCGCAGCCAGTACAGAGCGATACGTTCACGTACCGTGGCTTTTTCCTGATGCGCACGTGGAAGTTGCCCACAGACCCCTCGATGCTCTCTACTTCGCTGTAGGTGAGCAGCTCGATGTTGGGGTGGCGTGCCACATCAACCATCTTGGGCGTAAGGATGCAGGCGGCGCAGTCGAGCGTCGGGAACGTCTTGTCGAACTGGGCCATGTGCCCGCCGATGGAAGGGTCCTTTTCGACGAGGTAGACGGGATAGCCGGAGTTCGCGATGTCAAGCGCCGTCTGAATACCCGCAATGCCGCCGCCGATGACAAGGGCGGCGTGGGTGACCGGCACCTCCGTGGAGTTAAGCGGTTCTAGGAGCGCCGCGCGGGCTACCGAGCTCTTCACGAGGTCTGCTGCCTTGCGTGTTGCCTGCTCCTTATCCTCATGGACCCATGAGCACTGCTCGCGGATGTTGGCCATCTCAAAGCAGTAGGGGTTCATGCCGGCGGCCTCGACGGCCCCACGGAACGTAGGCTCGTGCATGCGCGGCGAGCATGCAGCAACGACGACCCGGTCAAGGCCAAGCTCGCGTATGTCCTTGGCAATCATCTCCTGGCCGGGGTCCGAGCACATATACTGGTAATCCCTGCATACCGCAACGGTCGGCAGGGCTGAAACCTCTGATATAACTTTTTGCACATCCACGGTGTTTGAGATGTTCACACCGCAGTGACAGACATAGACGCCAATCTTCATTCTTCATCCCTACCTTTTTTGGCACCCTTGACCTTCTTCACCAAGTCCCGTGTCGATACGAGGTTCATGTGCAGCCCAAGGTGCTTGTGCTTGACTCCGAAAGCCAGGCCGAGAAGCTGATTGAGGTGCAATACGGGAATGTCAAACGACTCGAGCTTCTTCTGGCTCTGGTCGAAGTTCATGTGGCAGAACGAGCAGATGTTGACGATGCAGTCCACATCGGCCTTCTTGATGTTCTTGAGCTTGCGCTCCATTATCTTGAGGGAAAGCTCCGGCTCCCCGCTCATGACGCCACCGCCGGCACCGCAGCAGGTGAGGCGGTCCTTGAAGGGAATGCTCTTGCAGCCCACAAGACCTACTATCTCATCGAGCAGCATGGGGCTTTCGCTGTTCTCGCCGGTCACGGTCGTCGGTTTGAGGTAGTGGCAGCCGTAGTGGACGGCGACGCGCAAATCAAGATCCACTTCTTTGTTCTGCGTTATCGTGTCACGCATGCCATCGAGGAGGTCGACGAAGTGGATGGGACGCGACGTGCCCTTGTAGGTCATGCCGATGCGGCCGAGATGCTCGTTCACGTAGGCGCGCTTGGCATCGTTGTGCTGAAGCTCGTGCCAGACGTTGTGCAGCGTGCCGTAGCAACCGGCGCAGATGGTCATGATGTCCCTGTTGTCCGGCTCGGAAAGGGCGAGGTTGCGCGCGCCGAGCGCGTACCACGTGTCCTTGTCGTAGCAGGCGACGACGCCAGGCGGAGGGCAGCACGAGTACGGGTAGTCGTGAAGGCCGACATTCATCTTCTCAAAGACGATGCGTGTCGCCTTCTCGATGCCGGGATAGACGTTCTTCGCGATGCATCCGGGGAAAAAGGCGTAGTCCATCAGATACCACCCCAGCGCATGAGCGGCAGCCCGTCAAGGAGCTTCTGGAAGTCGGCTAATGCCTCTTTGTCCTTGGCAATGTCATTGGGCTCCTTGTCCAGGCCGATGATTGAACGCAGTTTCGATACCTCCGGTGAGAGCGGCTGCCCATTTCCCGTCCGGTACAGATTCTGGATTATTATCTTTGGTACGTCGGCCATGGAAGGATAGTAACTGTTCTTGACGGCAAGATTCCGCAGCTCGATGATGATATCGGTAATCTTTACTTCCTTCGGGCACCGCTCCTGACAGGTAAAGCAGGTCGTGCAGTCCCACAGCTCCTCTGTCTTAAAGACGTCGATGCCCACGCGCGCCATGTGTATGATCTTTCGTGTACGCAGGCCACACTCCCTGCCAGAAGGGCACGACCCCGTGCATCGCCCACATTGGATGCATGCGTAGGCATTCCCTTCCCGTATGATGTCGTCCATAGTCTTATCCATCAAACCACCCTATGTACTAGAATAAGCGTGCCCATCATCCCACCGGAAGATCTGGCCAATGGAGGGATTGTGCGTGCAGGCAAGACCAACACACTCCGATGCAGCACGATAATCCTTCTTATGCCACGTTCATTCCTTTTATTATAAATCTTATTCTTAGCCACGAGACATAATTTCCTGAAAAGACAAATATTAGGGATAAAAAGTACAAAAATATAATCATCAGTAGAAGAAGCATGCTACCTAATACTTCGAAAAAGAGCAAACACATTACAAGAAAGAGGGCATTGTTTGAATAATATTCTTATATTAATGAATATTATACACCATCGTGAGAAACATATATATACCGCCCCCATGAACTCCCCTAGTGATCTTATGGCCCCACGAATGGATAAGGACCAGTGCGTCTTCCTTGTTATCGACATGCAGGAACGCGCCCTCCCCCATCAGCATGAGTCGGCCCGCGCCATAGACAACATCGTCCGATTCATCAAGGGTGGGACGAGGTACGGCATACCGGTAATCGTCGTAGAGCAGAACTCCCCCAAGCTGGGATGCACGCCTGACCGCATACGGGAGGCGGCGCCAGAACACCGATTCATAGAAAAGCATACGCTCTCCTGCTTTCGCGACCCGGCGTTTGCATCCTATTTCGAATCCCTGGGGAGAAGACAGATTCTTCTCTCCGGCAGCGAGACACAGATCTGCGTTCTCATGACCGCACACGACGCTATCGAGAGGGGATACGATGTCTTTGTCCTCGGCGACGGCGTGACATCGCGTACCGCCCGCAACATCGAGCTTGGCCTCAAGCGCATGGAACAGGCAGGTGTACTGATAGAGAGCACCGAAAGTGCGCTCTTTGAGCTTATCGAGCGTTCAGACGACGAACATTTTAAGTTCATTCTCAGCATCATCAAATAGCATGGAATCCACCCCCCTCAAAGACCCTGCGGCGGCGGTACTGTCACGCCTTGCATCACGTGCTGACAGGGCGTATGCGTCACGAAGGGCCGAGCGCGCCACGGAGACGGGACGGGTGTTTCTTGGCATAAGGATGCCCGAGATACGCACCGTCGCACGCGAAACGTACGCAGCGCTTGCACCACGAGGGGCGGAGGATGTCCTTGCCGGATGTGAAAGCCTTCTAGAAACGGGAATAGAGGAATGCAAATCCATAGCCTTCATCTGGGCGCGCCTCATCACGCCTTCGCTTGACTCAGATCATGTCGCCGTGTTCGACCGCTGGATGGAAACGCACCTGCGCGACTGGGATGACGCCGACGTCCTTGGGATTCAGGTAGTGGGGCCCTATCTGCTCATGACCCCCGACGCCGTGCATGCCCCTAAGGTGTGGGCCCGCCACGACCGCTGGCAGGTCCGCCGGGCAGCATCGTCGTGCCTGGTCCCTGCTGCAAAAACAGGGCGGTACCAAGACCATGTCCTCGATGTTGCCGAACTCCTTTACCGAGACCCGGTCCCCCTCGTTCGCATGGGCGCCGCCAGGCTCCTCGCCACTGCAGCACGCGCCTGGAAGGATGTGATAGAATCGTTCCTCCGCGAACGCCGGAGGGTCGTCCCTCCGAGCGTGCTTCGACGCGTATGCGACGCGTTGCCAGAGGGGGCATATGAGAGAATCAAAGAGGACCCCTCAGAGGAGGGGGTATGCAGGTACGGCGGCCTATATCGCAAAGAGATGTGAAACCGTCCCCCGTGCCGCAGGATAACCAGCATCAAGGAAAACGGCGCCCATGAGCGCCTCGAGCGATTCGGCAAGGACCGAGGACACGCAGGCTGCGCCTTGGCGGGCCTCACCCTTTCCAAGAAGGAGACACGGTCCAAGACTGATACCCTCGGCGATGGAAGCCAGTGCCCCTTCTCGCTCAGCCTGACTCGTTCGAAGGGAAATCTCTCCACGGCCCGTAGCTCCTGCCGCCACGAGCAGGTCCACAAGCGCCAGGCGTATGACTGCATCCCCGAGCGTGCGAAACGCCTCTTGATCCTCAACCACCCG
>JAHKLV010000162.1 GCA_020854925.1 Candidatus Methanofastidiosia archaeon
GCGACGCTTGCAGTTCGGCGTGGCGGGCGATGGGCTGGTCCTGGTGGCCACGCTGTTGTGGGCCTCGACGACACTGGTGGCCCGCCGGTATCTGCGGGGGCTCTCGGCGGGCACGGTAACGTTCTGGCGGTTCGCGATCGGGGCGGCGGTGCTGTGGGCGGTGCTGGCTATCCGCTCACGGCCGGTGGTCCTGAACGGCTATCAGTTCATGGTTGGTGTGGTGGTGGCCGTCGGAACGCTGCTGTACTACGTGGGACTGAACCGCATCAAGGCGGCGCAGGTCTCGGCGATTGAGCTGAGCTCGCCGTTTTTCGCGGCGGTGCTGGCCTTTCTGGTTCACGGGGAGCGTCTGACGGTCATGCAGGCCGCGGGTATGATCCTGCTGGCCGGAGGAATCGCCTGCCTGGCCCGGCGGGAAACCGTGCTGGATTGACGGCCGCCCGACGCCGGTCCGCCGCAGCATCGCAAGCTGGCCGCCCGGTCCTTCACCCACTCCAATCCACAAGATCAAATACCTGAAAAAATAATTGTGCGCCAGATTCCTGTCCAGTAGAATTAGGTCTCTTTGTGCGGATACCGGAGAAAATGGTGTGATGGAACAGGTGAAAGGGAGGAACGATGAGAACCGTTTCACGAGCGACTCTGGGGATGGTGCTGGTGGCAACCCTCTGCGGTGCGGCGTCGGCAGCGCATTGGCGCATCGTGCAGTTGACCGACAACACCGTCGACGATCACGGACCGCGGATCAGCGCCGGGCACGTCGTTTGGGCGTCCAAGGTGGACACCGATTACGAGATCATGTACTACGACGGCCACACGACGCAACAACTGACGGCCAACGACGTGGACGATCTATCGCCCTGCATCTCGGTGGTCGATCCTAACGTGACGGTTTGCTGGCATGCCGTGGTTGGACCGGGGCGAACGCGGGAAGTCTTTTACTTCGATGGGGCGCAGATCGCCCGCCTCACGGACAATTCGTGGGATGATCGGGAGGCGGCCTGCTGGGATCGGCACATCGTCTGGCGGCAACGCACGGATCGCACGGATTGGGAGCTGTTCGATTACCACCCGCGCCATGGGGTGCGGCGTCTGACGGACGATGAATTCGATCACGGCGATTATGCCGTCTGGGGCCCGTTCGTCGCCTGGGCCCGAAACACCGGGTTTGAGCGGGAGATCTGGTTTCACGATGGGACTGCGGCTCAGAAAATCACATCCGGCGACGCGGCCGTCAACCTGCCCGTGTCGCTGTCGGGCGGGCACGCGGCCTGGCTGCAATGGGCCGACGGCAACTGGGAGGTGTTCGACTATCACGTCGGCGGCCATTATCGGCGGCTGACGTTCGGCGACCACGATCACCACGGCCCCGTGGTCTTCGACGAGACCATCGCCTGGTCCCGTGGTCAGGACGACCACGAGGAGATTCTGTACTACGATGGACAGCAGGTGCGTCAGTTGACGTATAACGGGGCACGCGACAGGGACGTGCGCCTCGCAGAGCGGTGGGTGGTCTACCTGTGCTCCGACCCGGAGACAGAACGGTCGGACGTGGTGGTATACGACCTCCAGCGCGGATATGAGACGCCGCTGGCCGGCCCGTATGACCAGAACCGGGACCCCCACATGGACGGCGATGCCATCGTCTGGATGGGCTGGGACGGCGAGGATTACGAGATCATGCTGGCCGTCGCCTGCGAGGAGATGCCCGGCGACACGAACGGCGATTGCGTCGTGAACCTGCTCGACCTGGCCGACGTGGCCGGCGACTGGACCCGCTGCACCGCCCCCGATCCCTATTGCCCCTGACCGATTCGCATAAGGGGCTGGCAGGGAAGCGCGTGCTACGCTAGAATGACGCCTGTCAGGGACTTGACGGAAGGACATGGGTCTATGGGAGCAATTGCGACGGCGGGATCTCTGAGTCGTCCGGTAGCGGCGAGGGAGAAACTGTACGCCCGGTTCGAAGGCTGTCTGGAGGTAAACCCTGATCTCGACCGCAGACTGGTGAGCTTCCAGGCCAACCGCGGCCTGCCCTTTTACCGCTGGCTCAAGTACAAGGAGGGCTTTTCGGCCCGCCTGGTGGAGTACCTGATCGAGAGGTTGGGACCGCCGAGGGGCCTACTGCTGGACCCGTTCGCGGGGACGGGCACGGCCCTGTTCCAGGCGCAGGTGATGGGGTGGAATGCCCTCGGGATTGAACTGCTGCCACTGGGGGTTTTTGCCATCGAGGCGAGGCTGGCCGCTCAATCCGTCAAGCCGGCCACGTTTCGAGCCGCCTTGGAGCACATTGACGGTATCCGTTGGGAGGACCATTTCGATGAGGGGTGTCGTTTCCCCCATGTTCCGATAACCCAAGGGGCGTTTCCACCCGCCACAGAGCGCGCCATTGCCGGATACCGGGCGTATTGTTCTCGGCTGACCCATGCGGACGTGCGTAAGCTGTTCGATCTCGCAGCGCTGGCCGTCCTTGAAGAAGTCAGCTATACTCGAAAGGATGGACAGTATCTGCGGTGGGATCACCGTGCGAGCAAGCGGGGCGTGAAATCCAGTTTCCATAAAGGGCGCATCGGTTCGTTTGACAAGGCGGTGCGTCAGAAGCTCCAAGAGATTCTGGCAGATTTAGAAGGACGCCATGGGGAGCGCAGCCTGTTTGAATCGACCGTTCGGGCGACTCCGCCGGGCACGCTGGATGCGAGGAAAGGCTCTTGCCTTGAAATCCTCTCGCAACTGCCGGCCCGTCACATCGATATGGTCATCACCTCTCCGCCCTACTGCAACCGCTACGATTACACGCGAACGTATGCGCTCGAGCTGGCGTATTTGGGGATCGACGAGGTAGGAATCAA
>JAHKLV010000155.1 GCA_020854925.1 Candidatus Methanofastidiosia archaeon
AGCGCCGACCCCCGCGCCGACGCACAGGCCCTGTGCCAGGCCATCGGCCGCTCCCACGCGGACATGGCGCTCCTCGATACCGGCGCAGGCACGGGAAGGGCCCACGACCGGGCGGTCTCCCAACTCGTGGCACGCGACGTTGACATCGTCCTTGCCGGCGGGCTGTCGCCCGAAACGGTGCAGGAGGCACTGCGGGATATCGGGCCCGCGGGCGTCGACGTCTCTTCAGGGGTTGAATCTGGGGGAAGGCAGGACCCCGAGAAGATACAGGCATTTCTTACCGCCGTACGTTCCATGGAGGTGGTGACGTGAAATTTGGTCAGTTTGGGGGGCAGTTCGTCCCCGAAGTCATGATGCAGCCGCTCGCGGAGCTTGACGAGGCCTACCGGTCCCTTGTTCCGAAAAAGGTATTCCAATCGCAGCTTGCAACGCTGCTTTCCGACTACTGTGGCAGGCCTACGCTCCTGTACCACGCGCGCCGATTTTCAGAGGCGCTCGGCGGAGCGCAGGTCTACCTCAAGCGAGAGGACCTGCTGCACGGAGGTGCGCACAAGATAAACAACACCGTGGCCCAGGCGCTCCTTGCCAAGACGATGGGAAAACGACGCCTCATCGCGGAGACGGGCGCGGGGCAGCACGGGGTGGCCACCGCCATGGCGGGGGCGCTTCTCGGCATGGAGACGGACGTGTACATGGGGGCAAAGGATGTGGAGCGCCAGGCGATGAACGTCTTCAGGATGCGCCTTCTCGGGGCGCGGGTCCACACGGTGCAGACCGGCTCGAAGACGCTCAAGGACGCCACGAACGAAGCCTTCCGCGAATGGATAGCGACCTTTGAGGACACGTACTACCTCATCGGCTCGGTGATGGGCCCGCACCCCTACCCGTCCATGGTGCGCGACTTCCAATGCGTCATCGGCAGGGAGGCGCGCAGCCAGATGGTTACGCAGACGGGTGCGCTCCCCTCGTGCGTCATCGCCTGTGTTGGCGGGGGAAGTAACGCCATCGGCATCTTCCATGCCTTCCTCGATGACAACGTGGGGTTGGTGGGTGTCGAGGCGGCAGGCAAGGGCGTAGACACGCCGCAGCACTGCGCCACGGTGGGAAAGGGCTCTCCCGGGGTCCTGCATGGCATGCATTCGCTCTTCCTCCAGGACGGGGAGGGCCACATCGCCGGCACGCACAGCATCTCGGCAGGGCTTGACTATCCTGGCGTAGGTCCCGAGCATGCCTTCCTCAACGAGTCGGGGCGCGTGTCATACGTATCAGCGACCGATGAAGAGGTGCTGGGCGCCTTTTCCCTCCTCTCGCGGACAGAGGGCATTATCCCCGCCCTCGAGTCGTCCCATGCGCTAGCGCATGCCATGAAGGTCGCCCCGCAGTTCGGTCATGACGAGGCCGTGCTCGTGAATCTGTCGGGACGGGGGGACAAGGACCTCGGCATCGTCATGGAGGCGATGGGATGATCCGCCGCCCGGCACTCATCCCCTTCATCACCGCGGGGGACCCAGACCTTGCCGCGACCCTGGCGTTTATGGAGGCCATGGCGCCGCATGCCGACGTCATCGAGCTCGGCGTGCCGTTTAGCGACCCGCTTGCCGACGGCCCCACCATTCAGCAGGCAAGCGCCCGGGCGCTGGCCTCGGGCACGACGGTGGACGGCATCTTTGCCACCGTGCGGGCGTTCAAGGCCCAGCACGACACCCCCGTGGTGCTCATGCTCTACTACAACATGGCCTACCGACGCGGCGTCGAGGCGTTCGTGCGCGATGCGGCGTCGGCTGGTGTCGACGGCATCCTCGTCGTAGACCTCCCCCTTGAAGAGGCAGGACCGCTTCGGGACGCGTGCGGACGCCATGGCGTCAACACCGTTTTCCTCGCCGCCCCCAACACGCCTCCGTCGCGCCTGAGGGCGATAGACCGTGCAAGCACTGGTTATGTCTACCTCGTCTCAAAGTTCGGGACCACGGGAGCGTGCGCGGAATTGCCACCTGCGTTGGCCAGCATCATTGCCCGGGTCACAGGGGCATGCGCGTCCCCGGTCGCCGTGGGATTCGGCATCTCGACGCCGGAGCAGGCATCGCGCGTCATAGGGCTCGGGGCGGACGGCGTGGTAGTGGGAAGCGCCCTTGTGGACCTCGTCTCCGCCCGCGGAGCGGACGCCACCGACGATATCGCCTCGTTTTTGGCGGCGTGCAGGCGCCGTATCGGCGGCGGTGACACCCCCTGAATGGGCCGCGTGCAGGAAACCGTGGGAGCAAACCTTATATACGTGCTGCATCGAAGTCTCAAAGGACATGAACACTTCCACCTGCCCCCGTATCGTCATTATCGGCGCCGGCATCAGCGGCCTGCTCTCCGCCCTCGCCCTTTCCAAAGAGGGCCACGCCGTCACCGTGCTCGAGCGAGAACCCGAAGTGGGGGGTGTCTGCCGAAGCTACCGTGTCGGCCCCTACAAGGTCGACACCGGCCCCCATATCATCACGCGGCTCCAGGACGGGCCGCTGCGCACGCTCATCGACGACTACTTCGAGACGGCGCCGGTCTTCGTCCCCCATGGTGAGTACCACGTGCGGACGCAAGACAAGGTACGGACCTTTCCCTGGACGCTCAAGTCCTTCGCCCTGTTCGACCTTCTTCCCAAGACGGACCGTATCGAGCTTATCCAGGCCATCACGTCGGCCTACTCGCAGCGGGCGCTCGGCCTCCTCAACGACGACATCCCCGTGCTTGATGTCGTGCGCGACCGGTCGCTTAGCGAGCGCACCCTTTCCTTCCTCGACATCATGTGCCAGTTCATGACCGGCGTCGGCATGGACAAGACGCCGCTCACCCGATTTTTCGACTCGCAGGACTACAAGAACAAGCGGCAGGTCCAGGACCCGCTCGACTACCTCAACGGCATCAGGAACATCATCACGAAAAAGGGTGCGCAGGACCAGCAGTACCCCAAAGGAGGCGTGCAGACGCTTGTCACCTCCATCCTCTCATCCCTGCCGGAGGGGCGTGTCGACATCAGGACCTCGTGCGAGGCGACGCGGATACGCGTGGAGGGTGGCAGGGTGTCGGCTGTTGAAACGCCTGAAGGAGACCTTCCGGCAGATATCGTCATCTATTCGACGTACGCGTCGGACCTTCCCCAGTACGTTGACGCGCTTCCCACCTCGTACGCCCAGCGCCTGCGCTCACTGGAAAAGGTGCGCTCGCTCACCCTGTGGCTCGGGCTCGATACCCGGCTCTTTACCAACAACGGAAGCGAGATATGGATTGACAGCACCCCGCCGTGCTGGGTGGTGCCGACCTCCGACTATGACGAGAGCCTCGCCCCCAGCGGCCACCAGGTGGTGGGATGCACGACGTCCCTGCCCGCAGGCGCCGACATCGACGCCTTCAAAACGCAGTTCCTCGCCGCCCTGTACCGCCAGATGCCCGGCATCGAGGACCACATCACCATGACGCACTGGCAGGTGCTCGTTCCGGAAAAGGCCGCCTGGGTCGTACGCCAGGAGATGCCTTCGTGCCGGACGCCCATCAAGGGGCTGTACCTTGTGGGCACGGACACCACGCGAAAGTCCATGGGCGTCACCCGTGCATCGTACTCGGTGCTGACCCTTCTCGAGGCCCTTACGGCCGACGGCGTGCTCGAAAAGGGCGGACAGGCACGGAGGGGGCGCGGCCATGAGGATAGCTGACATCGGCGGTGAAGAGGCACTCATAGCACTCCTTGCCGGCATGCTCCCGCCCGCCCCGGCCGACGTCGACCGGGGCATCGGCGACGACTGCGCCGTCATCCGGATCGGCGGCGCGGCGCTTCTCGTGACCGCCGATACCCTTGTCGAAGGGACGCACTTCTCCTTTTCCTGGCACACCCCCGCCGAGGTGGGGGCCAAGCTCATGGAATGCAACGTTTCGGACATTGTCGCCATGGGAGGAACGCCGGCGCATGCCGTCGTGTCCGTCTGCCTTCCACCCGATACCGCTGTCGAAACGGTGCGCGACGTCTATGCGGGGTTGGTGGAAAGCGCCGCGCGACACGGGGTCGCCATCGTCGGCGGTGACACGGTCCACGGGATTGAGCATGTCTACTCGCTCACGCTTATTGGGCGCGCAGGCCCGTATGGCGCGGTGTCACGCTCCGGCGCGCGGCCGGGGGACAGGATCTGCGTTACCGGCTCCGTGGGGGGCAGCGCCGCGGGGCTTGCCTTCCTCCAGGCGGGAAGAGGCAGGACGTATGCGGGCCGGCACCTCTGCCCGCACGCCGTGCCGGCGCCCCTGGGGCAGGAGATAGCCCGGTACGCCACCGCCATGATCGACGTGAGCGATGGGCTCGCCACCGAGGTGCGCCACCTCTGCGAGGCGAGCGGAACAGGTGCCCTCCTTGAGCGCGACGCCATTCCCCTGGCACCCGAAGCCCTGGCCGCCCGGGACCTGCTCGGCTGCGACCCCTACGAGCTCGCCCTATCCGGCGGCGAGGACTACGAGCTCGTGTTCACCCTGCCCCAGGAACGGCTCGCTGCGCTGCGCAGGGCGGTACCCCGCCTGGCAATCTCAGATATAGGGGCCATGGATGCCAAGGAAACCGGCGTGAGAATCCGAAGCGGCGGCAAGATCCTGGGACTCAAAGGCGGATACGACCATTTCGTGGTCCCGTCCCACGTGCAGCGTCATTCCCCCGATTCGGGGACCTCGTAGAAGAGCTCGAGCTTTGACACCGTGCCGTCGTCGTTGTAAATGGGATGTTCTGTAAGAAGGAATCGCTTTCCTATGCGTTCATAGGAGCGCGAACGCGTGAGAGACGTCCCTGCAAACACCGTTTCGTTGGGGCATTCCTCACAGGGTGCGTCCTTTCCGTGAAGGTATGCGTAGCACGGCTTGTCCTCCGGCGGGCCGAAGAGGGACACAAGGTGCGGATTCGCATAGGCGATGGAGTAGTCGGCGTTGATGATGTAGACGCCGATACGGAGCGATTCGAGCACCGACATGAACGTGTTGCGTTCCCGCTCGAGCGCGTGCACCATCCTGGCCTGTGCTGAAACGTCTGTTGCCGAGCACAGGACGCCCGAAAGGGTACCGTCTGAACCGTAAAGCGGCACCATGTCCCACAGAAGGGTGGGCGCCTTGCCGGAAGGCAGGTCGAAGCGGTAGGGGGTTCGCTGCTGGCCGTGGCGGGGATCAGCGAGAATGGCATCAAAGCGGTTTCGAAGCTCATCCCCGTGCGGCGCACAGTACGGAGACGAGAAAAAGGATACTCCCGGCAGGTCCTCACGGCCATAAAGCGATATCCCGTATGTGTTGACCATTGTGACAATCCCCCGTGTGTCAAGTGCCAGCATGAGGACGCCGGCGACATCGAAGTACTGCGCCGCAAGGTGCTCCTTTTCCCGAAGGCAGCGGCGAACCTCCGCGCGCTCGCGCTGCACCTCGTAAAGCTGCAGCTGCGTCAGGAGCGCATGATAGAGGCGGTCGAATCCCGCAAGCCCGAGGTCTTTCGTAAAATAATCGCTGGCACCCGATACAAAGGCATCGCGCGCCACCTGCTCGTCACCCTGGCCGGTGAGAAAGATAAACGGCATGCGACGGCCCGTGCGGCGCACCGCCCTGAGCACGTCAAGGCCGGTCCCGTCGGGAAGCTGGTAATCACAGAGGATGCAGTCGTAGTCCCCCCTGCACGCGGTGTCGACCGCATCCTTGAGCGTAGGGGCCGTATCAAACCCGAAGCCTCCGTTTCCTGCCTTTTCTGACCTCCGGCGAAGATGTATCTGCACAACATCGGCATAGTCGCCGTCGTCCTCTATATGCAGGACACGGTACATGTTAAGACCTATGGTTCCGTTCGTTAATAAACGTGTATGCTCAACGGAGTTGTAACATACGCGCCGGCATCATACGGGCATGCAAGGTGCCCGTCGTGCCATCAAGCAACCCGATTGAATCCATGCAGGGAGCTAGTGCCCACCGGCATCCTTCTCCCTCAAATCCCGGTCCACTTCCCCAAGGAGCGTGGGGATGTCAAGCCCCTGGGGGCATCGCACCACGCACTTCCCGCACTGGGTGCATAAGGATACGTCAGAAGGCGCGTTTTCCCCTCCGCCACACAACCACGTGGCATACTTTTCCGGCGCCCGCTCATCCTTGAACAGGTACCGGGCGTTATAGAGCTCAAAACAGGAGGGGATGTCCACGCCCTCGGGGCAGGGAAGGCAGTACCGGCATCCCGTGCATGCCACGCGCAGAAGGCTGCGGTATGCGCTAGCGGCCTCTCTGACGGCCTCATGCTCACGGGGGGAAAGCGCACCGGGATGCGCTTCGCGTGCGGTGGCGCAGTTTTCCTCCACCTGCGACACGGACCCCATGCCCGACAGGACCGAGACCACGCCGGGATGGTCCCACACCCAGCGCAACGCCCACGCCGCAGGGGAACGCCGCACCGGCGCACGGTCCCAGGCCGCCTGTACCTCGGGCGGTACCGGCGATGCCAGGGCGCCTCCCCGCAGCGGTTCCATGACCATGACGCCAATGCCCTTCGAGACAGCATAGGCAAGCCCTGCAGACCCGGCCTGGAAGGATTGGTCAAGATAGTTGTACTGTATGAGGCAGACATCCCACGGGTGCGCATCGACGATGCGACGGAAGGTGGGAAGGTCGTCGTGGAAGGAGAATCCCACATGCCGTATCAGGCCTTCGTCCCGCGCCTCCTCGAGGTATGCCAGCGCGCCAAGCTCGCACATGGTGGCCCACGAGCCCCGGTCAAGGCTGTGGAGCAGATAGTAGTCAAGATATGCGGTACCCAGGCGCTCAAGCTGTCGGGGCAGGTACGAAGCAAGGTCTTCCCTTGTCTTCACCAACCAGCAGGGGAGCTTGGTCATGAGCGCATACGATTCGCGGGGTACGCCGGCAAGCGCCTCGCCGAGAAAGGGCTCGCTCTCGCCCCCGTGATAGGGCCAGGCGGTGTCGAGAAGGGTGATGCCCCCGGCGAGGGCGGCCGCAAGGGTAGAGCGTGCGGCGGGACGGTCGATGACACCATCCTTTTGGGGAAGGCGCATGGCGCCAAAGCCGAGGATGGAGAGCGGTGCCCCCGTTGATGGCACCGTACGGTACAGCATGGGTATATCTCGGCACCGGGATATAAATAATTTCAGACCTCTGCAGCAACAGGGCGCATAAGGGAACATGTTCTTATCGATTGCTTGCAGATGGGATATGCCATGACACGACTCATCGGATACTGCGGCGTTGCATGCGACCGATGTCCGGCATACCAAGCGACGCTGAAAGGGGACGAAGCGGCGCTGGAGGCCATCGCCACCGAATGGTCGTCCGGAGACAGGGACCTCTCCCTTGCGGAGGTGCGATGCTACGGATGCCATGCGGGCGACGCCTACACCGCGGCCTTTTGCACCGAATGCGATGTCCGCCGATGTGCCGGAACACACGGATTTGGCACCTGCGCCGAGTGCAGGGACTATCCCTGTGCCAAGCTGGACGCACCGCATGAGGCATCCCCCGAGGCGCGCAGGCTCCTTGACGACCTGCGGGGGAGGGGGCCTGCCGCCCCTAGTCCATGAGCGCCCGCTCGAAGTCCCTGACGCGGGGCCGCGATTTTGTTCCCGCAACGATGGTGTGCCCCTCGGCCTCGACAGGCGCGGGATGACCGCGGTGCGAGCGTGCCACCGTTCGGCCATGGTGCCGTCAAGGGTGACGACGGACGGAAGCCCCTTGTCATCAGGCACGTTTTCCTGCCACGTCTTCTTCCTGCCCATGCAATGCCGTAACCACCATACGTTATGATATCCGAGCCTGCGCAACGATATGCACGGAATAAGGCACTATCTTATTATGTCGACAGGGTATAAAAAGAGCATGAACGAA
>JAHKLV010000097.1 GCA_020854925.1 Candidatus Methanofastidiosia archaeon
AAGGAGTGGCGCGATGTGCCCGCACCGAAGCGGGGGGAGGTAGTCCTCGACATAGGGACCGCCCTCAGAGAAAAGAAAAAGGACCTGGGCAGGCTCGTGTCACTCGAGATGGGAAAGATTCTTCCCGAGGGTGAGGGTGAGGTCCAGGAAGCCATCGATGTAGCCGCCTTTGCCGCCGGCCTCTCGAGGCAGCTCTACGGACGGACCATGGGGAGCGAACGGCCTGACCACCGTCTCTACGAGCAATGGCACCCCCTCGGGCCCGTCGGCATCATCACCGCCTTTAATTTTCCGGTGGCGGTATGGGGATGGAATGCCCTTATCGCCCTGGTCTGCGGTGACACCACGCTATGGAAGCCTTCCACGAAGGTGCCGCTGTGCGCCATAGCCGTGCAGCAAATCGTGAACGGCGTCCTTGAAGAACACGGCGCACCCCACGGGGTGTCGTGCCTCGCCTGCGGCACAGGGAGGGAGATAGGCGCACGTATGTCGGCAGACCGGCGCCTGCCCCTCATCTCGGCCACCGGTTCCGTTCGCATGGGGCGGACGCTGTCACAAGCCGTTTCGGCACGCCTTGGCAGGGCCCTTCTCGAGCTTGGGGGTAACAACGCCGCCATCGTCACCCCCAGCGCGGACCTTGGGCAGGCAATCCGGGCCATCGTATTCGGTGCCGTCGGGACGGCAGGCCAGCGATGCACGTCCCTTCGCCGCCTCATCGTGCACGAGGACATCAAGGAAGGGGTGGTGGCACGCATCATTGGGGCCTACCGCTCGCTTACCCTCGGCCATCCGCTTGAGAAGGGCACCTCCATGGGCCCGCTCATCGACGGGCAGGCCGTGTCCGCCATGATGGCCGCACTTGACGAGGCCGGGGAACAAGGCGGGACGATCCTGTACGGCGGAACGCACCTTCGGGGGTCGTTTGTCACCCCGGCCGTGGTGGAGGTTCCCGGGAACGTGCCCATAGTCATGCAGGAAACGTTTGCCCCCATCCTCTACGTCATGTCGTATACCGAGATCGAGGAGGCCCTGCAGCTGCACAACGACGTTCCCCAGGGTCCGGCACGCGCCATCCTTTCAAACACGCTACCCGAAACGCAGCTTTTCCTCTCGACCCGGGGCTCAGACTGCGGCATCGTCAACGTGAACGCGAGCACGAGCGGTGCAGAAATAGGGGGCGCCTTTGGCGGGGAGAAAGACACGGGCGGAGGGAGAGAGGCGGGCTCTGACGCCTGGAAGGCCTACATGCGCCGGCAGACGGTAACCGTCAACTGGAGCGGAGCACTGCCGCTCTCACAGGGGATCGACTTTCCTGACTGAGAGGATCTTACCCTTTTCGGCGCGGGTGCGTTCCCAGGTTTCCACAAACATCATGACCGCCGCCATCAGGAAGAGGATGGCGGGCCAGGTCCCGTTGATGAGCCACCAGAAAAGATACCCGGCCGCTATGGCAATGCCAGCCATGATAGGCACGGCGACATACAGAGGGAGATACCGTATCCTGATATCCCGATTGTAAATCTGCATAGCCTACCCGCTCCCGTTATCCGTTAAATACCTATCGCGTGGCGAGGTACGCGAGCGCGCCGAGTGCCAGGGAGGTGAGGATAGTGGAGAGCACGACAAACGGGCCAAGGCCCGCAGGCTCGAATCCGAAGGCGCGGTGCATGAGGGGATTGGACGCGAGGGAATGTACGAGGAGTGCCACGACGAGGATGACAAGAGCAAGGGCAAACTCAGAGCGGGCGGCCCTCCAGACCTGCAGGTAGAGGCCGACGAGCACGAGGCACGCCGCCGCGTTGACGAGCCCGAGGATGCTCGCTACATCATAATATTCCTGTCGGTCGTTTGACTGTCGATTCATGCCCGCAGACCCCTGTCCCTGCTCGGCCGCGGCGAATGTCGCGGTGGCCGCCAGCAGGCAGACGGCAAAGATACAGGCTACATAAACACGATTCATTTCAGTTCCTCCATCCCTTTCCTGCGAAGGATGCCGTTCACAAGCTCCCGTTCCTCCGCCGCGAGGTCGCTTAGGAAGTAGCTGTTTGCATAGCCGGCGCCGATGCCCTCGACCAGACCGTTCTCTGTAAGGAGGGACAGATGGTGGCGCACGGTCTTGTAGTCGAGGGAGAGCCGCTGTGCAAGCTGATTGGCGTTTTGAGGTTCAGCGGCAAGCGCCGCAAGGATGAGAATCCGTGTGTTCCCCCCCTTCGTGCCGGCCAGCAACCACCACAGCAGCTGCTTCCTTGTGCGCATGCGTATCCTTTCACCACGTCGTACTTAAGGATATGGGGAAAAAAGAAAAAGAACCGAGCATCGCACGGTCCGTTCATTCGGCCGCGATGCAGGCTCCTGCCCCCCTCGCATGGGCATGTGCGGCACCGGCGTGGGGCCCGATGCCCAACCCGTTGGCCGGGCATTCCTCTCCGCTACCGTACGCATGCGGCCCATGCGGCCCAAGGGTCGCACGTTCCGAAAAGCCGCACGCTCCGTCGCCTCCCCCCATATACGCATGAGGTCCGTAGGGGCCATTCATGAGCCCCTCACCTGCTCGAAGGCATTCGCCGGCAATGCGGCCCGTCACGGGCGTATCGGCTTCATCCTGGGCGGCCGCATACGCCGCCCCACCAAGCACCATGGCCGCCAAGGCCAGGGCAAGAAGTGCTGTCCTGTTCATGAGTATTCACCTCGGATAAGGGTAGAGGGAACGGATATAAGCCGATTTTCCAACTTTACAGCACTATTCTACCCACATGCTACCCATATTCTACCCATATGAGGACCTGATGGCGCCGCACAAAAGAGCACGGTTAGGATTCCTCAAGGTCGAGGGCAAGGACCCCGAGCGCAAGAATCACGGCAATGAGGGAAAGGAGCCCGCGGTCGTATGCATACAGCATGAGGGCTGCGGCAAGGAACAGATATGTCGACCGAGACTGTACCTTCATGCACCAAAGGCGGCGTATCCCCTTAAAAAACATATGGGTAAGCGCAAAGAAAGATTTTAAAAGGCACGGCGCCAGAACGAC
>JAHKLV010000061.1 GCA_020854925.1 Candidatus Methanofastidiosia archaeon
CCGCTCTTTCGCGTTCCCGGCATCGAGAAGGGAAAAGAGCTCGCGCAGTGGGTCTCAGACCACTTCGAGGAGGTACGGGCCGTCGCCGATGCCCAGACCCGCTTCACCCGCCTGACGGGGTGCACGCCGTTTGTGACGGGCCGCAATCTCTTTCTCAGGTTCGAGTTTTCCACCGGCGACTCCATGGCCATGAACTCTGCGACGAAGGCAAGCGACGCCATCGCCGCCTTCATCGAGGAACGATTCCCCTGGGCGTCGCTCGTGGCGGTGTCGGGCAACATGTGCGTGGACAAGAAACCCTCAGCCATCAATCTGGTCATGGGCAGGGGGAAGTCCGTTGCAGCCGAAGTCCTCATCCCCGAGGAGCTCGTTGCCGCCAAGCTCAAAACGACGGCGGCACGCATGGAGGAGGTCTGCTACCGGAAGATCTTTGTCGGTTCCGCCCGCGCCGGCTCCCTCGGCGGCTTTAACGCCCATGTGGCGAACATCGCCGCGGCCTTCTTTGCAGCCACCGGCCAGGACCTCGCCCATGTGGTGGAGGCCGCGCAGGGCATCACCACCATGGAAAACGTCGACGGCGACCTCTATGCGTCCGTCACGCTTCCCGATGTCCCGCTGGCGACCTTTGGCGCCGGAACGCAGCTTCCCACCCAGCGCGAGGCGCTTTCCATCCTTGGCCTTTCCGGAAGCTCGGACGAGCCCGGTGCGCGGTGCAGGGCCCTTGCAGAGGTCTTCGCCGCGGTCGTGCTCGCGGGCGAGCTGTCCCTTATCGGCGCCCTGGCATCCCGCGACCTTACCCGTGCGCACATGTCCCTTGGCAGGGCGCGGCCGTGACCCCGGGAAGGCGGGGATAACAATTTATAGCGCCAGAACAGAGTAGAACGCAATGAATATCCTTTTCATCGGCCTGTATCCTCCACACATCGGCGGCATCGCCACGCATACGTTCCATCTCCGCCAGCGCCTCGAGGGGCGCGGTCATGAGGTGCATGTGGTCACCTATGCGCACGAGGGCGCACCGCCCGATGACCGGGTCCACATGGTGGACACGTCTGCGCGCTTGCGCGGCATCTCGTTTATCCGCAAGGCCCCTTCCGTCGCATCGTCGGTCATCGAGGAGCACGGTATCGACATCATCCATTCGCACTTTGTCGCCCCACCGGGTTACGTGGGTAACGGCCTAGCCAAGAAGCATGGCATACCGCACGTCACCACGGCACATGGAAGCGACATCAACTTCATGTCAAAGGAGCTTGTGGGCAAGTTCCTCATATCGAACACGCTCAAACACGCCGATGCCGTCATCTGCGTGAGCAAGGACCTCAAGCGCCGTGTCGAGGAGCGCACGAAGGTCCCGGTCCACTACATCCCCAACGGCGTGGACATGACCCAGTTCTATCCCTCTGACGAGAAAAAGGAGTACATCCTGTATGTCGGTGCCCTCACCGAGCAGAAACGCGTCGATGAGATAATCGACGCCCTCGAGGGGACGGGCGAGCGGCTGGTCGTCGCCGGCGACGGGCCCGAGCGCCCGCGCCTCATGTGGCTTGCGCGCCAGCGCAACGTCGACGCCGAGTTCCTCGGGTACACCACGGACGTCCCTTCGCTCATGAGGCGTGCCAAGCTGCTGGTGCAGCCGTCAAAGGAGGAGGGGTTCGGCCTCACCGTTCTTGAGGCCATGGCCTCCGGTGTGCCCACCATCGCCCGCAAGCGCCCGGCGCTGGAGGAGATCGTGGAGCACGAGGTCAACGGGCTGCTCTTTCCCTGCTTCAAGGTCTTCCGGCGGGAGCTTGAGGCGCTACGCAGCGACGAGTCGCTCCGGGCAGAGCTCGCCCGCGAGGGGCTTGAGACGGCCAAGAAGTTTTCATGGAAATGCGTGGCCGAACGCACCGAAGAGGTGTACAAAACGCTTGCCCGCAAGGATTAAATACGGTGATTTCGCCGTGGTATCATGATCATTTCCAAGAGCTTTCGCCACGGGTGGTACTACTGGTTCCGCTACGACCGTGACAAGCTCCTCGGCCATGCGCAGCCCTCCTATGCCCACGACCTCCTGGACTATTTCGCCGCCATGGACGACTGCCCGCATGGCCTCTTCTGCGAGGGTCCCCGCGCCTCGTCGCTGCGCGCCCCCCGGCGCTACGTGCACCGCGTGCGCCATCCTCTCACCCAGTTCACCGCATGCGGCAAGGACCTCTATCTCGACCGTTACCGGTCGTCGCACAGCCGTGTCGAGATGTTTCTACTGGAAAATGACATCGGCACCGTGGCCGTCGAGGTCCCCGTCTGGTTCGATGAGGACGAGTCGCTGTGCGCAGGATTCGAAGCGCCGCTCACGGGCCACATCGATGTTTTGCGCCTCACCGACAAGATAGAGGTCTGGGACTACAAGCCTAAGGCGGAGCGGGAGCGCTATGCGGCGACACAGGTCTACTGGTATGTCCTCATGCTTTCCCGGCGCCTCGGCCTAGGTCCCGAGGACTTTCGCTGCGGGTACTTTGACGAGCATGTGTGCTATCTTGTGGACATGTGACGTCGATGGCGACGGTGACCTCGGCGTCCGGGTCCGCAAGCGCCCGGGCAAGCTCCCGTGGCATGTCCCTGGCAGCGCCGTTGGCACCCACCATGAGCGTTCGCGTGCACGCATGTCCGCTCGTGCGCAAGACCATGTCCCGTGGGTGCGTCATGGATAGCGCGGGCGTGCCCCGCCCCGTCACCGACCATGAAAGCCCCCCCACGGACACCGTCACCGTGATGTCCCCGTGCTGCAGGGCCTTCCGCTCGTCACTCGTGAGGTCGCACAGCCCCCTGTCGGCGCCGACGGCGATGA
>JAHKLV010000096.1 GCA_020854925.1 Candidatus Methanofastidiosia archaeon
ATGGGCGTGCGCTACCTTCCCCCGTCGCACACCTGTACCGAGTGGTAAGGGTTGTCCCAACGTTTATATTTTCAGAGCGGCTAGGCACATCATCAGGCCGCTGGACGCCGATTATCGGGCCAGGGCACCGCACGTGATATATATGGCTCTGTTTGGAACGGCCGGCATCAGGGGAAGCACACACACGGCTATCACTCCCGCTTTCATGCACACCATGGGCCGTGCCTTGGCACTCTACGTCGGCGGCGGGACCGTGGTTTGCGGACAGGATGCACGGCGTACCAGCCCCGCCCTTGCGGCCGCCCTTCAGGCCGCTCTCATGGCCCATGGATGCACGGTCCTTGATGTAGGGGTCGTGCCGACGCCGGTGCTCGCCTTCGCTTCATGGCGATATGGCGTTCCCGCCGCCATGATTACCGCCTCTCACAATCCCCCGCAGGACAATGGCATCAAGGTGTTTTCGTGCGGGCGGGAGGTGGGGCGTGCCGCCGAGGTCGCCATAGAGCGGCTCTTTGGGGATACCGGGCCTCCCTTTTGCCCCGTACCCGGTCATCGTATGGTCGAGGACGTTATGGGGCGCTATGTGCGTCATATCGTCTCACGCGTCGCTGGGCCATCCCCCCATGGGGTCTTGCGCGGACTTTCCTTTCTGGTTGACGGCGGGAACGGGGTGGGAACGTCCTGCCTTGCCCGTATCCTTGGGCATATGGGCGCCATGGTCGTCACGGTCAATAGCCATGTGAGCGGGCAGGTTCCGGGGAGGCCCTCTGAACCTACGCCACACCATTTAGCACAGACCTTGGCGCTTTCCTCGCATCTTGGTGTCCACGGGGTGTTTGCCCAGGACGGCGATGCCGACCGCATCGTTTTGTACCTTCCTGATGGGACGGCGGTGGCTGAAGACACGCTTCTCGCGTACTTTGCCGACCGCTATGCGGGAGAAGGGGACTGCGTCGTGCTTTCCATCGACACGTCACGACGCACGGACGAGGTGCTTGCCCGGCGCGGCATCCCGGTGCACCGCGTCCCGCTTGGGTATCTTCACGATGGCGTTGAGGCCTTAGCCCCAGCATTTGCGGGTGAGCCGTGGAAGCATATCCATCCCCATATCGGACCGTGGATTGATGGCATGGCCTCCGCGGCGATGCTTGCCGTTGCACGCGCCGACCGCCCGTGGGAGGACCTCTTCGCCGCCATTCCCTCCTATCCGTTCAGGAAAGAAAGCGTCCCCCTGCCTTCGGACGAGGCGGCGAACCGCGTGGTAGAGGCGCTTAAGAAGAAAGGAAACATCGATGCAGTTTCCACACCCACAGACGGTGGCCGGGGCATGCGACTTGACTATTCCGACGGATCGTGGGTGCTTGTCCGCCCTTCGGGCACGGAGCCAAAGCTGCGTGTTCTCATCGAGGGGCCGACATCAGGAAGGGTGTCTGAGCTTTGGGACCTCGTAACAACATGTGTGGAGAGAATGTGATATGTATGGAATCATAGGGGGGTCGGGTGTATGCGACCCAGAAATGCTTGACGACGCACGGGCACGGGAGGTAACGACGCCCTATGGGGGCGTATCGGTCTATACCGGTATCATCGGCTCCAAGGATGTTGCGTTCCTGCCCCGGCACGGGCAGGGTCACAGCGTCCCGCCCCACCGCGTCAACTACCGGGCCAACATATGGGCCCTCAAGTCACTTGGCGTCACCCGCGTCATCGGGACCTCGGCGGTGGGGTCCCTGCGCAAGGATGTTCCTCCTGGGACATATGTGGTGCTTTCCAACTTCCTCGACTTCACGTCAGGTCGCCCGTCCACGTTTTTCGAGGGCACGGGTTCAACGTCCGGCGATGATGCCGTGGTACACATCGATGTCACCGAGCCATACTGCCCGCAGCTTCGCGGCATCCTGCTTCGTTCCGGTGAGGCACTCGGACTCGGGATGGCGGACAGCGGCGTCTACGTGTGTACCCCGGGGCCACGATTCGAGACCTCTGCAGAGATCCGCATGTTCGCTCAGCTTGGGGGGGATGTCGTGGGTATGACCAATGTACCTGAAGTGGTGCTTGCCCGGGAGGCCGAGATTTGCTACGCATCCGTCGCCATGGTGACCAACTATGCTGCCGGGATCTCATCGGATAAGCTCACCCATGCAGAGGTGCTTGATATCATGGGACAAAACATCGCGTCTATAAAGGAGCTTATCCTGCATACGGTCCCCGCCATACCTGAAACGCGGTCATGCCCCTGCCCGACACTGCTTATGGGTGCAAAGGGTTAGGGTGCGCGAGACGGCATCTTTCGGATGGAATGCATGCCGCCCCGGGCACCGTCTTTGAGAACGCCGTCCCCCTCCCCGCTGGCACATGCTGATAGGGTATGTACCTGATGGTGGGCCTGTAACGCATCATTACGGCACGACCTGTCGGGCGCTTGGCAATCTACGCTCAGTTGCGTTCTTTTCCGCCGTACAGGATAAAATATCAGAAGAAATAAGCGGGGGAACCCCCTCACCTAGTCCCTTCTGGTAGAGAAGGATAACAGGCTTTTGACAACCGCGCTCGCCTCGACAAAGTCATGGGAGAGGACCTTAGCATCTTCAGCGCGCATGCCGCCCGCAACTAGTTCATCCTCAAAGACCCGTCCCGCCTTGCGGGCCCGGCTTCGCAGCCGGGCGTAGGCGGTGAGCGCCTTGAACGTCAGGGGAAAAAAAGAGGGGGCGAGGCGAAGGAAGGAGGCTACGCCCCCCGTTGCCTCCGAATCGTGCTTATCCATAATACAAACGCCCGGATTAGTCACGGTCCTCTCGCGACATCTTCGAGACCATGCCGCCGAGATTGAGATTCGACATGTACTGTTTGGTCAGGGTAAACGCCTGATCGTCGGTCATGCCGGCGTCCTTGAGTTCACGGTAGAACTCTGATACCGATTTCCCAAACGTCCTTGCACGTTCTGGTTCGTACAGGATGGACGACAGGTCTCGCAGGAGCGCGGGCACCTTGTCCGCGACGATATCTAGTATTTCCTTTATCTGTTCAGGGTCTGGCATTTCGTGTTCGCTCATGATTCTCCCTCCGTATGGGTATCCTGTGTACTCTGGCGTGCTCATGCTATATAGGGATGCCGAGTAGTTTTGACCACCTGGTGACCACCTCGTCCGAAAGGTAGTACGTTGCCACCAGCTTTTCATCAGTCCGCTTCACGGCACCGTTCTCCTCGAGGTCATGAAGACGCTGGCGCACGATGCGCCGGGAAGCACTTCCTCGCTTTGCACGCACCCCTTCGGTAATTTGGGATATGTTTTGGTAGCCTTTGTTGACAAGGACGCAGACAATGTCCCGTGAAATGGGGTCGCGTGCCTCGGGAACAAGCATGTCCGGCGAAAGCCCGCCACGCTGGAGGATGATTTCAACAAGCCGCAGGTAGCGTGTGGCGGACGTTTGCATGTCCTGTATGGGCCGTACCGCCTGCGATATCATGGTCTCAAGCTCCCCAATGCGCTTTTTGAGCTCTTTGAGCTCCTGTGCAAGGTCCTGTTCCTCCACGATATCCCCTTATGTTGTGGCATTTATAATAATTTTTATGCTCACATTTGGCACTCATCGGATATATTTTCTTTTTTATGAATATTTAATGAGGTATTATTTTCAAATAATGAATTTTATGATGCATACGAAATGCATTTCAGCTCTACGACCTGATACGTATCCCGATATTGATTTCTAAGAAATTATGGGGCCAAAAGCCATATTACTTTTCAATTTATACGTTAAATTTGGACTTATTTTATAAAATTACGCAATTTTAAGGAATATACAATAACTTAATATGAGGGATGCACTAATAAGAATCATGTCTAGAGACTCGCCACAACACAAGGAGCGCATGCACTATTGCGTTTCCGACGTGCTCAAGACGAACATCGTGACCCTTGAAGAGCTTTCTCAGCACCTGCGGATGGATGACGAGGAAAGGGGGCGTCTTGAACGCATCATGAAACGTCATCCCATGAGCATCACCCGCTATTATCTTTCCCTCATAGACCCAGACAATCCCAACGATCCCCTACGGAAAATTGTAGTTCCCTCCGTCGAGGAAGAGACTGTCACCGGTACGCTTGACACCAGCGGCGAGAAGGAAAGCACGAAGGCGGTGGGCCTGCAGCACAAATACGGTCAAACAGCCCTTGTTCTCACGACACACCGATGTCCCGCATACTGCCGCTACTGTTTTCGCAGGCGGCTTGTGGGGCTTACCGAGCGGGAGATTGTGCGCAATATCGATGACTCTGTCGCATATGTGCGCGAACATGAGGAGATCACGAACGTACTCCTTTCAGGCGGCGATCCGCTTTCACTGGAAACACATATCATAGAGCATTACCTTCGGAGCTTCCTTGACATTCCCCACCTGCGCTACATCCGCATCGGTTCGCGCATACCCGTTGTGCTTCCCGAGCGCATCTACGGCGATGCGGCGCTCATGTCCCTTTTCAAATCCTACTCAAAGGCTGACAAGCGCGTGCACGTGGTGACGCACTTCAATCACCCCAACGAGCTGACGCCCCAGTCGGAACGGGCGGTGGACGCACTTCTCTCTGCAGGCGTGCCCATGCATAACCAGTCGGTCCTCCTTGCGGGCATAAACGATGACCCCGCCATCCTCACGGAGCTTTTTGTCCGCCTCACCGGCATAGGGGTCATACCGTACTACCTGTTCCAGTGCCGGCCCGTCAAACGCGTGACCCATTTTCAGGTGCCGCTGGTGCGCGGTATCGACATCGTGCGCGAGGTCGAGCGCTCGCTTGACGGCATATCCAAGCGGTTCCGTTACATCATGTCACACTGGGAGGGCAAGGTCGAGGTGCTCACCTACGACGAGAAGTATCTTTACTTCAAGTACCACCAGGCGAGGGACCCTGCCAAGGTGGGGACGTTTTTCAAGGAACCGATACGAAAAAAGGCCGTCTGGCTCGACGACCTGAGAAAAAAGAGTAGGAAGAAGGAGCTTACGAGCTGAATCGCTTGATGGCAAGCTCGATGTCCTCAGACTTCACGGTCTTGCGCCCTGCATGCTCGGCGAGGCGCATGGCCTCCTGGGCTATCTCAACACCCCAGTCCTCAAGGAACTCAGACAGCTCCTTTGCTGCTCCCTTGCTCACGCGGTATGCTCCAGCCTTTCGTATAATCTTCTCAATGGTAGCGATTGGTAATGCCATGTGATACCTCCATTCTATCAGTATATACAACCTTGTGCTCTTTTTATTAATATTAGTTAAAATTATGAATTATATAAAGGTTTCGGTGTTAATTCTTTTCCATTTCATGGTATCCCTCATTATTATCGGGAATCGACGCATTCTGTGCCGTAGCTTCCCCTATGGTGCTGGGGGCAAGGTAGTCAATGATCGTCTCGGGGTCGGCCACGATGCGAACGGTAATGGGACCAAGGGGAGCTTCGTTGGAAAAGTTGACCTTGCCTACATACGCCGCCTGCTTGTTGAGGTGGAAGGTGATGGCACCGCTGAAGGTGCCTTGGCGTAGCTTCTTTCGGGCCGTATCCCGTATGGCTTGCCGTTCGATATGCGTCTTGAGCGTGGAGAGCGCCTCAAGGGTCTCTTCCTCGCCGATAAGCTCGTCTCCCTCCCGCACGAGGGGGGTTCCGGGGAAGAGCGCATGCACGGCGATACGCACTTTGTTCTCATCCTCCGTAGGCCTAATCCGTGTTCGAATCGTGATGTTCATGATACCACCGCTCATAGGTATGCAGCGCCCCAAGGGCTCGAGCCGCCCGCTCGGGCGAGGGGTATGCAGGAATGCCGTTGAGCTTCATGAGCTCCACCGACGTGTTGGTCACCTCCCCCGACATGAAGCACGTGACGAGGGTCTTTTTTCTCTTCCAGCTGTCAAGGAGGGCTTGTGCATGGGTACTGTAGCCTATCCGTGTGAAGGTTGGGACGACAATCACGGCGAGGATGGCGTCTATGTGGGGGTCTTTTTGCAGGATACGCATACAGGCAGCATATTCCTCATACCCCGCCTGGGCTATGGTGTCGATGGGATTGGTTACCGACGCAAAGGGCGGAAGCACCCCCCTGAGTGCCTCTTTTGTCTCTTCGGCTAGGGGGGCCACGGTCAGCCCCTCGTGCTCGCATGCATCGGCGGCGAGGATCCCCGGACCGCCTGCATTGGTAAGGATGGCCACCGACCCTCCCCCTGGGCGGGGTTGTGAAAACGCTTTGGCCATGTCAAGCATATCGTCGATGGTGCGTGCCCTGATGATGCCTGCCTGTCGGAATGCCGCATCGTAGATGGCATCGTCCCCCGCCAGGCTCCCAGTATGGGATGTCGCCGCCCGCTTTCCCGCCTGCGAAGAACCAGACTTGAGGGCGATAACGGGTTTTCTTTTCGAGCACGCGCGTGCGGCCTTGAGAAAGGCCCTACCATCTTGGACCCCTTCTATATAGAGTGCGATGCTCGTGGTCTGTTCGTCTTCTGCAAGGTAGTCGAGAAGGTCGCCGAAGGTGGCACCAGCCATGTTGCCCAGGGAGGCGAACTTGGAAAAGCCGATGTCCTCATAGACGGTCTTGTACATGACGGCGGCGCCCAGGGCACCGCTCTGCGTAAGGAAGGCGATACCGCCCTTGGTCGGCTGGACGAGGAAGGTGGCGTTAAGGTCCACGTCGGTGTTGGCAATACCCACCGTGTTGGGCCCAACGAGCGCCATGTCGTACCGTGCCGCAAGGGCGGTGAGCTGTCGTTCTCCCTCCGCGTTTCCCGCCTCAGAGAACCCTGCCGATATGATGACCGCAGCCCTGACCCCTTTCTTTCCGCATTCCTCAAGCACTCCTGCAACCTGCGGGGCGGGAATGGCAAGCACGGCAAGGTCGACATCACCCGGTATGTCCGCGACAGAGGGGTAGGTGGGCAGGCCGTCGACCTGCCCCTTTGAAGTGGTCACTGCGTAGACCGTGCCAGAAAACCGCCTCAGATTTTTCGTGATTTCGTACCCTATCTTCGTTCGTTTTTTTGAAGCTCCCACCACGGCCACGGACCGCGGGTAGAAGAGCGCTTGCAGGGCAGAGGGGTCTGACATGGCGGCACCTGTTTCCTATGGCAGCGGCGGCCAATATATGATTATCGGTTTGCTCTTGTCATATGTGGCAATTATTCGCATTATATGTTAGATTTGAAGTATTTATTGGCTCTGGACATTTCATAATATTGGTATATATAAGTATATAATAATAAATATTATTATATAATAAATATTAGTGATTATACAAAGGTATTTAAATCACAACAACGTGTTTTTCCTAAAAAGCCCAGGTGATTTCGTGGGATTGTTTGGAAAGGAAGAAGATAACGCTAACGCAGAACATCATACAGAATCAGCCGGAGGACCGGTGCTTGTCGGAGCCATCAAGCTTGGCACCGCCAACTCTACCATTACCGCGGGGGACAAGCTTATCGGGACCCGCTCGCTCGTCCGTAAGATTTACAAGTCCACGGCCTATGAGCGTTCCACGCAGGTGCCCGACATCATCGTCGGTTCCACTGCACTCGAATACGAGGGCCTAGGTGAGCTTATCTACATCGTGAACAAGGGCGTGGTAAAGACAAAGGATGCGTACTACCTTGTGGAGTATCTTTTCAACCATGCGAAGAAGTTCAACAAGACCGAGCCGAAGAGGATGAAGATCTTTGCGGCAGCTCCCTCCATTGCTGCAGAGAATCAAAAGGATGAGCTTGAGGAGCTCCTCAAGGAATTTGTCGAGGATGTCAAGATTATCAGCGAGCCGCTTGGTTCGCTCATCTATCATAACTGGGTCACCGGCGTATGCGCCGACATCGGACACGGCACCACCGACTTTACCCTTATCCACCAAAAGCTTGCCGTGAAGGACGAGATGGGCGAGGTTGTGGCTGACACGATACCCATGGGCGGGCGAGACATAGACTTTGCCGTGCAGCAGAGCATCAAGCGCAAGTACGGTGTCGAGGTGCCTCTCGAGGAATGCATGCGCATTAAGGAAGAGTACTGTGGCCCGTATTATGAAAACATCGTTTTGGGTAAGGAGATCCCATCGCTTGCCGAGAACGTCATTACTGAAGAGGGTATTGCAGAGATGATTGTCATCGACAAGGACATCGTTGCATCCGTCAACGTTATCATCGACCACATCGCCCGAAAGATTGTCGAGCTCATCGGTAAGTCCCCCTTCTCCATACGCAAGCACCTGTACGGGGCAATCCTTCTCAACGGCGGTATATCATCCATTCGCGGCTTGGAGATATCGATTCGCAAGCGGGTCGCCGAACTGGCAAATCTTGACCTTGAACAGGTCAACGTCATCCTTTCCCAGGACCCGCTCCACGCCTCTATCCTGGGCGCGAAAAAGGCGGCGGAAATCGTCTTCAAGTAGGGGTGTACCTACCCCCTTTTTTTTATCCGTCATGGTGGCA
>JAHKLV010000002.1 GCA_020854925.1 Candidatus Methanofastidiosia archaeon
TCATGCGGACTTCGCGGGTCACTGGCATCTGTCCCATCCGGCTCATACCGGAGACGCAGTGTTATATCCGAACCGTCATGTCCCGAAAGGGAACACGCACGGGAAGTCGCCCCACGGGTCGGCACCTGAAAGGGAACGGTGGATGTACTGTACACACACCGGGAATCCCCGCAGTCCGCTGCAGGGGGTGTCGGCCCACCTCTTATGTTCTATTCTTGTCATTGTACCTGCAATGGGCATCTTCGAATAGTGTCTCCCTGTACCTCTGTTACTAGTGTAGTGCATCATATTGCTTAGGGTGTGTAGCTGGCATTTATGGATCCTTTCTTAACAAAAAAAGAAAAGAAAGGGGGTTTAGACCCGGGTGTATCGATTCATTCTTTCGTTGTTCCACGCGAGAACGGGGGGAAGCACTACCACAGCCGCTACAAAGGAAAAGACAAGCACGACGCCCGTGAGCTGACCGAACCTGGCAAGGATGGGCATGGAAGATGTGCCGATGATGAAAAAAGCTCCGGCAGTGGTGATGGTGGCGGAAATGAGTGCTTTACCCACCTTGCAGATGACCGTCTCAATGGCCGCAGCAGTTGGCATTCCCTCTGCCACCTCCTCCCTGAATCGTTCGATAATATGCACTGCAAAGTCTATGCCAAGACCTACAATGAGCGCGGATATCATGACCGTGAAGAGGTCAAACGACCATCCGACGAGGTACAGGAGGAGAAATTCCCATGCTATCGTGAGGGCAACGGGCAAGATGGCAAGAAGGCCGAAGATACCAGAGCGCGATACTAGCATCACGACAAGGCAGCACAGAACGAGCGAGAGGAGTGTGGTGCGTATCTGGGTGGACATCATACCGTCCATTATGCTTGCGATGATGGTGGGGGTGCCGGCGGTGCGGAATCTGGCGGAATCTGGCGCATTTTCGGTAATCTGGGCGATATGGGTCACGATGGTCTCCATATCTGCCTCGGAGGTAATATCTACCGTGGCCGAGATCACGCCCGCCTTCAGGTAGTGCTCCGATTCGGGATCGATAGAGAGCATACGGGCAAGAATAGCACCGGAGGCAGGGTCAAGGGAGAGCGTCTGCACGAGGTGTACTGCCTCTTCCCTGGATGAGGGCGGTGTACCTCCATTCGCCTGCACAAGGAGGTCGGCATACGAGACGATGGCATGGGGTGAGGCTATGAAGGGTCTCCCCTCATCGTTTGTCGCATCGAGGGAACGGATAGCCATCTCCATGTCGAGAACATCCGTTATGGTTTCTGGCGAGAGGGGGTCTCCTTCGACCAGCACGTAGACCACATCGGCAAGTGATGAGGCAAAGAAGGTGTCCATCTGTGTCGATACCTGCATGGAATCAAGATCTTTTGACATCATGTCTTCCCAGTTGAGTGCTGTGTCCACAAACGGTGCAGCTGCCAGCGAAGCCCCCGTGACGACGGTGGTCACACAGAGAATGGCGCGCCGGTGGTGGAGTGCGGCCACGACAAGTCCGCGTAGCAGCCTCGAGAGGCCCCTCCCCATGGATGAAGGCGTGCGCATCTTTTGTCTTTTCGTTCCTGGACGGTCGCGAAGTACCGTGAGTGCCGGAAGCATGGTCACTACGAGGACGAAGGAAAAGAAGATGCCGAGGACGGCGAGAAGTCCGAAGTTGCGTATGGGGGGGAGGTCTGATATAAAAAACGATGAAAATCCAAAGATCGTCGTTATGGCCGAAAGGAAGACCGCCGTCCCCGTGTTCATCAGGCACGTTCCTAAGGCCTCTGCTACGTCCTTGCCCTCATCCCGCTCCTCCCGATAGCGAAACACGATGTGGATGGCATAGTCAACAGCGATGCCCAGAAGCAAAGGGGCAAGTGCCACAAACATCATCGTGAACGGTATGGAAAGGTACCCTATGATGCCGAGTATCCATACGAGGGCGATGCCGATAGTCAGGAAGGGAAAGAGTATGTCACTTATCCCTCTGAAAATGGCAAAGAGGACGAGAAGAACGAAGATGCCTGCAGCAACAAACAGGAAGATGTTTTCGGATTCCATTGCTGCCAAGTTGTCTATCGTCTGTGAGTAGGGGCCGGTGATGCCTATCTTCAGGGTTTCCTCTTCCCCTGCAAGTGCCCCGATGCATGCTCTGAGGCGTTCCACGAGGGTGTACATGTCTTCCTGCCCGAGGTCGGGCACGACCTGGATCATGACGCGCGTGGCATCAAATCCTTCTGAAATATACATACCTACTATCCTGGGTTCCGGGGATGCTGCGTCTCTTTCTAACGCGTGCTGCACGAGCGTAACGGTCTGTGGCGACACGCTAGGCTCCATGGCCCCCGACTGGACGAGAAGGTCGAGCATGGAGGTAGATGAGAGCACGTAGTCTGAAAGGAGGGAATCGGTGCGCAGTGTTTCCTGCAACGCCTCGATGGCATGTAACACCTCGTAAGTTACGATGTCTCCTGTAACGAGGGCTATTTCATACGTGTCTCCTCCAAAGGCCTCAGAAAGAAGCATAGTTGCCTCGATAGCATCGTCATCCTCTGGTAGAAAGGCGTTCATTCCCGCTTCCATCGTGATGGATGCCATCCCCGCCCCCAGTATGACGGTAACAAGGGCGATGAGGGCCAGCACATGGTATGGCCTGCGCTCGCTGAAGGTGGCGACAGCTTTAAGCGGATGCATCGTCATCACCTTCTGCCATGGAAAGCACCTCAAAGAACAGTTCCTTGAAATGGAGCGCGACCCGCCCCGCCTCGCGTTTCTTAATCATGAGCTCATCTTTCCCCTTCTCGGAGAGCGTGTAGATGGTCTTGTTCCTGCTGCCGCTGGTGCCCGTTATGTACTTGTTTCTTTGGAGTTCTCGGAGGGCAAAGTACAGTATGGCATTGGATACCAGGGTACTTTCCGCAAACGACTCAATCTCTTTCTTGATGTCATAGCCGCACTTTGGTCCCTGCTCCAGCGACCAGAGGATGTAGAGGCGAAGGAGGTCCTTTGGTTTAATCATGTCATATACCTACATGTAATAATTTTACATGTGATATTATGACATGTTATATTTATAGGTTATGGCAAGTTCAATGGTTAGGATGGATAGTACTGCCCAGCATCGGACATTTCGCGCAGAGGCCGTGGGCATGTATCCGCAGCATGCCTAGTCTTGGGTGCTGCTGATGACATTTCTCTCGTAACAGGCGAGGATGTCCCGCCCCTCGTAGAGGATACGAAGGCCAAGCATGGCCCGTTGGAAGATATGCTCGTTGATGAATTTTTCCTTCTCAGAAAGGTCAAGATTTTCCGCCACTTCCCGGTACTTCCTGACCAACATGCGCTTGAGGCGCTGATAGCGGTGTTCGTCCACCACGTACGTGTCGTGTTCGGCTATCTTGGTATAGTGCACAAGCGCCGAACCGTAGTACTCTTTGTAAAGAAGCAGGAGCTCGTCATAAAAGATGACCTCGCTCATCATCGCATCGTCTTCGGTGTCTAGGCTGCACGAAAGGACGAAGTGGTCCCTGGTATCGATAAGGCGCGAACGCTCGTTTTCAAATTCCTTAAACCCCATGTCCGTGGTCTCAAAGAGTGTCATGTCATTACCTCGCAGGGTGCCGCGGCGCTGCTTTGTGCGGCTCAGCGGGGCCAAAGGTGCGGCACATATCCTGTGGGGGCAGAACTTTTAATCATTTTCCTCTTTGTGGGACCAAACCATTTATAGGGTGCGGGTATAAGGGATGATGGTGTCACGCATGGGAGAACGGATTATACGAACTGAAGAAGAATGGCGCGCGCTTCTTTCCCCCGACGTGTTTGAGGTATTGCGTATGGGTGGTACGGAGCCGCCACACACCGGTGCCTATGTGCATACCAGTGAACCGGGCACCTATCTTTGTGCAGGATGCCGGACCCCTCTTTTTGATTCCTCTACAAAGATTGATGCAGGTACCGGGTGGCCCAGTTTCACGGCGCCCGTATCGGCTGAGGTCGTGCAGTATGTCCGAGACACGCGGTTCGGCATGGTGCGCACCGAGGTGCGGTGTGTGGTGTGCGACGGGCATCTGGGTCATGTCTTTGATGACGGTCCGCCACCTCTGGGCACGCGGTTTTGCATTAACTCGCTTTCCCTGTTGTTCAATCCCCGTTAGGTGTCCTGATGGAGCCCGAACCGCTGTACCTGCGCATCCTCTCGTTCCTGTACGACCAGCATGCAAGAAATCCTCTTGTCTATGTGGGATGCAGCATCCTGCGGGCCACGTTCAACACTCCCGTCTACGCTCTGCGTCCTTATATCGAGACCTTAGAACTGAATGGTTATCTTGAAAAGAAGGAGGGGCTCTCGCCCACATACCTGGTGCGTATAACGAAAAAGGGCGTGGCAGCCGTTCATGCCCGTTCAGTGTCCCTCGAGCGCACATGCCTGGTGGACAGCAGGGTCAAGCTCTCGGTCCTTTCCTACCTGCACAGTCGCTATCTCCTCAATGAAGACACGTATTATGTTCCTCATCAACGCATCTGCAAGGAGTTGGGCATCGACGAGGAACGTGCACGAATCATTGCCGATGAGCTTTCCTACATGGGGCTTGCACGGATTCTTTCGGTTTCCCCGCCCTCGTTCACCCTGCAGATTACCCCCAAGGGCATGTCGTACCTTGCGGAAAACGCGGGGGCGTTTGCTTCAGGATAGCGTGTTAAGCTGTTCCATAAGCGTTAGCATGGCATCTACCTCCTCCGAGGGAAGTGACCCTTTTTGCATGAGCATCGTATCTAGGGCTTCGTGCGCTCGCGCTATGAAGTCTTTGCGCTTCCCGCCAAGCTTTACCGCGAGCGTTCCTATTTCCCGCGCCGCCAGACTTTGCGGCCCAAGTACCTCGTCCGATGTCTTCAGGGCTACTACCGATTCATATGCCTCGAGGGCCTGTTCTTGGCACCGTGGCGAATCGGGGTCCTCGTCCCTGTACGATCTACCCACCGCAAGACGTGATTCGGCATATTCTCTCGGATGCGTCTGGGGGGTGTAGACGGAAAACGTCTCGTTATATGCGGACCTCAGGATATCGCGGTCGCGCTGTTCTTTTCGAAGGGCGGCTGCCACGGTTGCTGCTATGGCCTTGAAGTGCATGGCCTCAGCGTAGCGTTCGGGGTACGCTGCGCGTGTCAGGACCTGCACGGCCTTATCGTATGCGGCATAGATATCATCGGCGTAGGCGGCGTCCCACTCTTTTACGGCAAGCTCGAACAGCGAGGCACCGAGGCGCACCTGGGTATGGGCCCATTCCTCCGAACCCTCCTCATATGTTTCTAAGGCCCTACGATACGTGGCGATGGCGGCCTTCCTGTTTCGTACCGGAGCCGTGTGTTCAGCCATTTCGTCCTGGATTGATGCCAAGGAAAAAAGGATGCGCGGCATTTGTGTGTGCGCTTCAGTCTCCGTCTCCAGGATGGATACGGCCTGTTCGAACTTTTTTTGCGCCTTTGCAAGCTGTGGTACGCTGCCCGTCACCGCATAGATGAGGTGATGTGCCATGCCGGCGTTCCATGCGATGATGGCCTCGTTCATGCGGTCTTTGGGCCCGGTGTAGTACGATGCCGCCTCTGACAGGGCCTGCAGGGCCTTCTTACCGACATCGGCGGATGCTGAGAGGTCGGCTGACACGAGAAGCGCATGGCCGTAGTGGAACATGGCCTCAGCGTAGGCCTCGGGATGCTGGCGACGAGAAAGGAGCTGACGTGCACGTTCAAGCGACTGCACCGCCATTCCAACATGCGCGGGGTCTGGGTCGTCTTTAAACAGTTCCATGAGGAGCTCTCCCTTTTTCACATAGAGCCCGGCAAGGTATTCCTTGCCGTCGGCGGGTGAGGAGCCAGCAATGGCCGTTTCAATAAGGGATAGCGCTACCCGCGGATTTGACGTACAGGCGGGTTCGGTGTCAGGCGTCGGTTCGGTCATATGAATCAGGGTGTAGTCGTGTTCACCCTATAAAAAAGA
>JAHKLV010000165.1 GCA_020854925.1 Candidatus Methanofastidiosia archaeon
AGCGGCGCTCGTGTGCGTCCATGCCCTGCACGAGGTGCAGGTAAAAGGGTATGTTACCCAACGGGTCCATGACCACAAAGAGCGCCACACACCCCTCAGCCAGCCCTTCCATGCATATCACCGCATGAGGAGGATTCCCTCGGAGATGAGCCTGACGGCTATGGCGGCAAAAAAGAGCGATGAAAGCCTTGTCCATGCATTGATGCCATTTCGTGTCATGTAGTGCATGATGGTACGGTACCTATCAAAGATGAATGCAGACAGTACCATGGAAAGGACGAGCGCCGCAAAGACGATACCCGCGCCATGCGCCTCCGTGAGCACGATTGCCGTTGCCACCGACCCGGGCCCGGCGAGGAGCGGTATGGACATGGGCACGATGGAGGTGCTGTCAAACTCCACGTTGCGCGTCGTGGGCGGATTGCCTGAAAGCATGCCCATGGCAATGGAAAGGAGGAGGAGCCCGCACGCTATCATGAATGCCTCCGTGGAAACGCCGATAAGGTTTAGGAACGGCCTGCCGATGAAGATGAAGAATGCAAGCAGCAGAAAAGCCGACACCGACGTACGCAGGGAAAGGAGCGAACAGTGCCGATTGTCAAGCTGCTGCGACATTTCCGCGAAGTTGGGGAGGACCACGAGTGGATTGATGATAATAAAGAGGGGCACAGCCACCTCTACGAACTCCGCGGCATCCAGCATGACATGACATGACAGGGCATCCTTTTAAAGATTATGAGCGCCGCCCTCACGCTGCACGTGCTTTTCCAGGGCGGTGAGCAGAATGGAGAAATCGGTGCGCCTGGTGCCTTCGTACGTTGCCATGGCATCACGAACAGCTGACGCTAGCTCCCCGATAGAGAGGGACGCATGGGTCTCAAGAAACGACTGCATGGCCTTGGTATCGGAAAGGTAGGGCCGTATGGAGAGGAACACATCCTCGATGACATCGGCATCCACCCTCAGCCCCTCCACGTTACGGGTACCTTGCCCTCGCATAGGGAGACAAGGTGCTCCATCTCATCATCACGTTGTGGCATTATCTCGGCATATTCCTTGTTGAGGACGTTTTCAGGATGGTACCGCTGCAGGATATACCGTTGTGCGCCGCGCAGATAGCCACATATCTTGACGATGTCCTCCTCCTCCACGAGGTCGGGAACAACCGTCGTCCTGAACTCGTGGGCGGCAAAGTCCATGACAATCTCGATGCTCTTTTTCACGTCATCAAGGTCGGGGAGGGTGCCCACGGTCTCGGCGTACTTTCCAAACGAGTTCTTGACGTCCATGGCGATGTAGTCCACAAGATGCCGGCCGATGAGCTCCTCGAGAACATCTGGTTCCGACCCGTTGGTGTCGAGCTTGACCTGAAGGCCGAGAGATTTTATGTATGCGGCAAGGGTCAAGAGCTCGGGATCCTGTGTCGGCTCCCCCCCGGTAATGACTACGCCGTCAAGCCATGAGGCCGATTCCTTCAAGTATGCCTTGACTTCGTCAAGCGGCACGTCGTCGACACCGTCGGGGGACTCCACAATCTGCCAGTTGTGGCAGTAGGGACAGCGATAGTTGCATCCCCCTAAAAAAAGAACCGCGGAGACCTTATCGTCCCAATCTGTCAGTGACATTTTGATAAAGCTCTTGATTGACACTGTTAAATCACCACTTTGCGGATCTTCACGCCTGCTTCGCGCAAAAGACCCATCTTCGTGTCGTTGTCCATGTCGTACTCCCTCTGGTACACGATTTCCTGTATGCCCGCATTGATAAGAATCTTAACACAGGCCATGCAGGGAAAGTGTGTGGTGTACAGCACGGTGCCCTGTGTGGATGTGCCGTGGAGCGCCGCCTGGATGATGGCGTTCTGCTCAGCATGCACCCCCCTGCACAGGTACGACTTTTCCAGCGACCCGAGCGTCTGACGCAGGCATGTCTCTTCACTGCAGTGGGACACGTTCTGCGGCGCTCCGTTGTAACCAGTGGATATGATGTGCTTGTCCTTGACAAGGATGGCGCCCACATGCTGCTTAATGCAAGTCGAGCGCGTTGCCACGAGTGCGGCTATTTTTGAGAAGTATGTCGGTGCGTCATCACGTACCATTCGCATTCACCTTGATGCGCCCGCACGAAAGGTCTCCTTCGGGACAAACATGTTCACATACACACGAGGGACCCGCGTTTTTAAAAATCTTTGGTGCCACGGCGCGTACAAGTGCCAGCATTTCCCTCGCTACGGCCCGTATTTCCCACTGCGCGCGCTCGCAACACCGGTACTTGAAGAAATGCCGAAGCTCCCTGGCGTTGACGGTCATGACGATGTTGGTGGTGGTGGCGTTGGGAAGGATGAATCTTGCGTCCTCAGTGGGTACGCCCAGGCCGACAAGCGTTTCGTATGTTTCCTGTACTGCTTTCATGCATGCGCCATACGCCTCAGCGGCGCGCTCTTCGCCGGCAATCGTTGCCGGCACGACGGGGTCGAGCTCCTCAACCCTCACATACCGCTGGGACTGCTGGGTGTACGAGGCAAGGCGGTGACGCACGAGCTGGTGCGAGCAGGCCCGCGATATGCCCTCAATGGAAAAGGTGAACGTGGCGTGCTCTATGACGGAGACATGCCCGTATCCCATGACCTTAGAAAGGATGTCCTCTATCTCCTTCTCGGTGAGGACGCCAAAGGTCTCTGAAGCGCCCTTGTGCCAGTACGAGGTGAGGGCGGCGGCCGCGCAGACCCGTTCGGGGTCGGGCGTGTGTGAAAGAAGGGTGACGTTCATGCTACTCAGTGATGTTTTCATGCTGGTATGCGCCACAGTACGCATCCGTTTCGGTATCAAGGTCAAAAAACACGAGCTGGAGCACGCGGGCGTCCCGCTTGAGATGGATGCCGGCGGGGTTGGCCACATGGAGCATGGAGCTGGACCTACCGCGGTACCCTGCGTCCCAGACCCCCGTCTCTATGGACACGCCGCATCGGAGAAGCGACGAACGGGTCCTCGCAATGGCGATGGCATCGGTGGGGATGGAAACGACCTCGTTGTAGACAATCCGATATGTTCCCTGGGGCAGAAATGCCCATCCATCACCGTCGAACGGCACATCGGCCGTATCGGAGAGCACGCGCTCGCCGTTGGAAAAGTCAATCTTCCCGGGGGATGCGAGGGACTCGATGCCTTGGAGCGTCATGTCGAACCCATTGGGGGTGACCTGGGTCTCGAGATCGATATACTCACTGACCAGTCCGTTGTTCCTTACAAGGTCGAGTATCTTCTTTCGGGAATAGGCACCCATGGTATCACCCCGAAAA
>JAHKLV010000207.1 GCA_020854925.1 Candidatus Methanofastidiosia archaeon
TGCAAGGACCGGGTACTTGGTCTCGAGCTCGCCGGCGATGTTGATGCCCCCTGCACGAGAGATGATCTCGCCGGTAAACGTCTGATTGTTCAAGGTCTTGAAGGGTTGCGACGTTTCATAATACACCTTGGGACGTTCGTCCGTGACAATGGTGGCGACGTACTCCTCGATTGCACCGATGGTCTCAGCCATGGTGTCGATGACGGCCTGTGCCCCCTCAGTGGTACCGGTGATGGTACCAAAAAGGCCCATGAGGTCGAAGATATCGTCGATGGATGCAGGATTGATAGCTATCACGGGGAGGCCATACCCCTCAAGGCTCTGGATGGCATCGCCGTAGAAGTACCAGATCATGACGAGGTCGGGTTCCAGGGCGAGGAGTTCTTCCATTGCCAGCGAAGACCCGCTCCCGAGATTCGGGAGGGCTGTCGCCTCAGCGGGATACGTGCTGAACTTGTCGACACCAACGACCGCATCGCCCGCACCGATGGCAAAGAGCACCTCGGTGGCTGAGCTCGCCAGGGAGACGATGCGCTGGGGCACCTCGGCAAGGTAGACGCTGCGCCCCGCGCCGTCGGTGAAGGTGAGGTCGATGTACCGGTCGCTCACCGAAGCGGGAACGAGCATGGCGTCGACAGGGATGAGCGAACCGTTCGTGCAGTCGATGTCGTCACCCAGTGCCGCACCGCCGACGGTGACGGCACCCGCAGTCCGCACGGGAAGCGTAGAACCCTCCAGGGTCGGTATGTCCGTCTTTTTTGAGACATCGGCCGTTGACAGGTCCTCCCCTGCCACATGGTATAAGAGGATGGCGGACAAGGCGTCAGGCCGCTCGCGGAAAAAGTCGAGCTTTCCTTCCGGCAGGGCTGCAAAGGCCGCATCATCAGGGGCAAAGAGCGTGAAAGGCCCCGATTCGGAAAGAGACCCGGTAAGGCCCGCCGCATCAAGAAGCGAGAGGAGTGTTTCATAGGTACCTGCACCGGCAAGCTCCTCGAGAATCGTGGCATCCGGACCAGAACCGGTGATGCATCCGCTGGCACTCATTCCCAGAAGCAGAACGAGCACCCCAACGGTAAGAGTTGTATGTTTCATAGTATTCCTCCAACTGCGTGTATGCGAACGAATCCGGCCTGCTTTATAAGCATTTCGAATTTCATGTCAAACTACCATAAAGAGTAACACGTATTCAGGTATTACCGACTATTCATGCCACGAGGGGCTGAGAAACGCATTTATGTGCCGCGTGTACAGGTGGTGCATGGTCGTCTGCATCTGTGGAAACATCAACGAGGATATCATTCTCGGCATCGACGCCTTCCCCGCGTTCCACGAAAAACGCCGGGCAGAAGCCCTCACCCGCTCTTTCGGGGGTTCGGGTGCCAACACCTGCTGGTGGCTCTCGTCGCTCGGGACCCCTGCACGCATGATGGGATGTGTCGGGCGCGACAGCGCGGGAATCGGTGCCCTGTCAGCGCTTCGCGACGCAGGGGCCGGCACGAAGCATGTGAAAGAATCTGCCAAGGCCACCGGCGTGGCCGTCGTGCTCTCCTGTGGTCAGGACAAGCGCATGGTGAAGTATACCGGTGCAAACGAGGATATCGCCTTAAACGGCGGTGAGATGGAGGGGTGTACACACCTGCACCTCACCTCCCTGCCGCTGAACGTGACGGCAGCGGCGATAGAGCACGCGCGTGCACGGGGTGCCACGGTCTCGTGGGACCCCTCAGAGCTGTTTTTTCCCGAACTCCTCGATGGTGTGGACATCCTCTTCATGAACGAGGACGACTACCGGCGGCAGGTGCGGGGAACGGACCTCTCCGCGGTGGGAATGATGGTTGTCATGCTCAACGGAGGGGGATGCCTCATCACCGGAACCGGACGCGTTCCGACCATTGACGTGCCGATGGTGGACAGCACCGGGGCGGGCGACGCCTTTGCCGCCGGGTTTGTCCACGCGTGGACTCGAGGACAGGACCCTCGCCGCTGCGGCTCCCTTGCCGTCGCCTGTTCGGCACGTGCCATCGGCGCGTTTGGGGCGAGGGGTGGATTCACGTCGGCCCAGGACATCGAGACGCTGGCACGGACGCTTGATTAGGGCCCGGCGTGCATCATCTCGTTGAACGACTCGTAATCCTCGAAGTTCTTTACCGCCTCCAGCTCGGCGGAAAGCATGGCGTAGTGTGACGCCTCCATGTCGGCAAGGTAGGTAAGCACCGCCCGCTCCTCGTCCCCCTCGACCATTTCGGCAAGAGCCTGATAGAAGGTGCGTGCGGCATCCTCCCCCTCCATGGCCCGCTCGAGAAGGACGGAAAGCGGCTGGGTGGCGTCGAAAAGAAGCGAGGGCAATTCGGTGACCTCCGCCTCATCCACCGCTACCGACGCCACGCCCTTGGCATCCATGAGCCGCAGGAGAAAGGCGTGGTGGCGCTCCTCCTCTGCGGCCAGGTAGGCCAGTTTTTCTTTTAAGAAATAGACGTCTGTCGTTTCCATAAGACGCCGGTAGTATAGCGCGGCCTCTTCCTCGGCCGTGAGCGCGATGTTCAGGATGTCCCGTACGGTATAGGTCATGATGATTCCTCCAGTTCCTTTTGCATGTCCCGCGGCGTAAGCGGCGAAAGCAGCCTGAGCCGACGCACGATGGCGGGCAGTTTTTTCACCAGGATGTCCACCTCCGCCGCCGTGGTGTGGCGGCCGATGTTTATCTGAAGCGAGCCGTGCGCCTCCTCGTTGTTCTGTCCGAGCGCGGAGAGCACGTGCGAGGGTGCGAGGGTCTTTGAGGAGCAGGCGGAACCCGTGGACGCCGCGACGTCGTAGACCCGGAGCGAGAGAAGGATGGACTCCCCCTCGACATAGTCGAATCGAAGGTTGATGTTGTTGGGCAGGCGGCGCTCGCGGTCCCCGTTGAGGTGCACCGCAGGAATGGCGGCGGTAATGCCGTCGATAAGGCGTTCCTGGAGGGCGCGCATGTGCGCCATGTCCTCGTGAAGGCGCCGGGCGGCAAGCTCCGCGGCAGCACCGAATCCCACGATGCCGGGGACGTTTTCTGTCCCCGAGCGCAGGCCATACTCCTGTCCGCCGCCGTGCATGACCGGCTCGATGCGGACGCCCTCGCGGACATAGAGGGCACCGACGCCCTTGGGCCCGTAGATGTCGTTAGAAGAAAGCGTGATGAGGTCTGCCCCGCATGACGCGTCCACAGGGACCCGCCCGATGGCGGCCGTGGCGTCGGTGTGAAGCGGACATGTCTTCGGATTGGTGTATGCCGCAATCTCGCTTATGGGCTGAAGGGTGCCGATCTCGTTGTTGGCATACATGACGGAGACAAGCACCGTCTCGTCGGTGATGGCATCCCGCACGGCGCCTGCATCGACGATGCCGCTGGGCTCCACGGGAACGCGGGTTACGGTAAAGCCCTCTGTTTCCAAAGCCTTGAGAGGCGTATTCACCGCCCAGTGCTCGATGGCGGTGGTGACGATATGCGTGCCGCGCTTGCGCGCCCGGCGGGCCACCCCCTTGAGGGCAAGGTTGTTCGCCTCCGTGGCCCCTGAGGTAAAGATGAGCCGGTCCTTCTCCCCCGCGCCGACAAGGCTGGCCACCTGGCCGCGGGCACGGTCAAGCGCCTCGTGTGCAGGGGTGCCGCACTCATGGGTCGACGAGGGATTTCCATAATGCTCAAAAAAGAAGGGTTCCATGGCCTCAAAGGCCTCGCGTGCCAGCGGCATGCCCGCCCCATAGTCAAAGTACAGCATGACACCTACCTCTTCTTGATGAGAAAGACGACGTGGTCATCCTCCTCAGTGACGGATATGAGCTCGTTTCCCGAGGTCTCCGCCCAGTTCGGTATGTCAATCCGGGACGTGGGGTCGTCCGCCAGGAGGAGTACGGTATCCCCCGATTCGAGTGCCCGAATCGCCTTTCCCAGGCGCACAATGGGCTCGGGGCAAAACACCCCGGTGGCATCTACGGTAACGCTAGTCATGCAATCCCTCCTTGAGCCGTGCGCACGCATCGTAACGGATGCCGTGTACGCACACCTCGCTGCCACCCCTCTCGCTCATGTGGTACAGCACACAGAGAATGGATGCCATTTTCAGCGAATACACCCGCTGGCGTCCCTCCCGTGAACAGGTGACGATCTCGTAGGCACGAAGCCGCGAAAGCTGGTGAGACACGGCGGATATCTGCATATCCATGGCGTCTGCAAGCTCGGTGACCGTACGCGGACGTTCCCACAGGAGGCGGATGATACGTATCCTGTTCCCGTCTGAAAGCGTCGAAAAGAGTGATGCGAGTTGTTGCTCCACATACTTGAATGGTTGCGCAACTATAAATATCTATGGGAAAAAGAAGAAAAGAAGGGCTAGATGCCCTCATCTACATACGCCTCAGGTTCGGCATCGAAGGCCTGCTTGCAGGCAAGGCAACAGAAATAGTAGGTCTTGCCGCTATAGTCGCTGGTAAATCGGGCCGTCTTCTCGTCGATATCCATCTTGCATATGGGGTCTATCGCCATGGCGCCACCTACTGGGGGAAGCGGTGCTCCGCCCACATGTACCAGTTGCCGGTGTCCTCAAGGTACGAAAGCGTATCCTGCAAAATCTCCCAATGCTCGTTTTCCTCCGACGCGAGGCGTTCAAAGATTCGTGCGACGTCGGGGTCCTTCGCATCCACGGCGGCGCGCCGGTACTGCTCGTATCCCTTTCGTTCCATCTCCATGGCAAGGCGCAGAGCCTCGAGGTCTCCCGCTTCGGCCGGCAGGTCGGCAGAGGGTGTGCCCGCCTCGGAAAAGATGGTGCGCAGGCGCTCCTTGGGCATGACGGAGCCAAGGTCGTCGATGCAGACATCCTCCTCGCAGGAGAGTTTCTTGAGGACCGCAAGGTGGCGCTGCTCATCAGCGACAAGGGACATGAACATCTTCTTTCCCAGCGTGTCGGCAGTCCGCTCCGCTGCCGCGGTATAGTAGGCAATGCCGTCCTGTTCGGTCTGTATGGCCAGTGCAAGTGCTTCATTCATCCAGGTTCCTCCCTCATACCCTTGCGGCGTCCCGTTATTTTAAGGTTTCTTAGAAGCAGCGAATTTGTCACCACCGACAGGGAGGAAAGGGACATGGCAAGCGCCGCAAACTCGGGGCGCATGGTGATGCCCCATGCCGTGAAGGCGCCGGCGGCAACGGGGATCATCACCACGTTGTACACGAGCGCCCAGAACATGTTCTGCCGTACCTTGGCGTAGATGCGCCGGGAAAGGTAGAGCGCCGCCGGCACGTCGGCCACATCGCCGCGCACGAGCACGAGGTCGCCGGACTCGATGGCGATGTCGGAACCGGAACCGATGGCAATGCCGGTATCAGCCTGGATGAGCGCCGGCGCGTCGTTGATTCCGTCGCCCACCATGGCCACGCGGTGCCCAGCGTCCTGGAGGTCCTGTACGGCCTGTGCCTTCCCTTCGGGAAGGACGTCGGCGATGACCGCTGAGATGCCCACCTCGCGCCCGATGGCGCCCGCCGTTACGGCGTTGTCACCGGTAAGCATGCGGGGCGTGATGCCCATGGCGCGAAGCTCTGAGACGGCGTCCGCCGCCGAGGATTTGATGCGGTCGGCGATGACAAGCCACCCGATGTATGCATCGTCGCGCGCCACATGCACGACACTCTTGCCCTCGCGCTCGTACGGTGCCGTCGTTCCGGTGTCAACGTCGACTCCGTGCTCGCGCAGAAGGAGCGCATTGCCAAGAAGGTATGACGACCCGTCGCCGGATGCCGTGACGCCCTTTCCGGGCACGGTCTCAAAGGAGGGAAACGGCTCGGATGACATGCCGAGCTCGCCTGCCTTTCGCAGGATGGCGCCGGCCAGGGGGTGCGAGGCCTTTGCCTCGATGCGGGCGGCAAGCGCCAGGACGTCCTCCCCTGAATATGCCACGACTTCGGGCTCCCCCACGGTGAGCGTGCCGGTCTTGTCAAAAACAACCGTGTCCACGCGGTGCGCCGTCTCAAGCGCCTCCCCGCTGCGGATAAGGATGCCGCTGCGGGCACCCACGCCCGTCCCCACGGAGATGGCGGTGGGTGTGGCAAGGCCCAGGGCACACGGGCAGGCCACCACGAGTACGGCAATCATGCGGGTGAGCGAAAAGATGAACGGCTCACCGTAGATGCCGTACCAGAGGCCGAAGGTGGCAAGGGCGATGGTGATGACCGCAGGGACAAAATACGATGAAACGCGGTCGGCGAATCGCTGGATGGGCGCCTTTGAGCTTTGGGCACGCTCGACGACGGCGATGATTTGGGAAAGCATGGTATCGGCACCCACGCGCGTGGCCTTCGCCTTGAGAAATCCGTTCTGGTTGATGGTGGCGCCCACGAGCGGTGATCCCACCCCCTTTTCTACGGGGATGGGCTCCCCCGATATCATGGACTCGTCTACGGTGGAGTAGCCCTCGACGACCTCTGCGTCCACGGGAACCTTCTCACCCGGGCGGATGACGAGCAGGTCCCCCACGGAGAGGAACTCCACCGGCACCTCGACCTCCGTGCCGTCGCGCTCGACGACGGCGGATCGTGCCTGGAGAGCCACGAGCTTTCGTAGTGCTTCCGATGTCCTACCCTTGGCAAGCTCCTCCATCATCTTGCCGAAGATGACGAAGGTGAGTATCATCGCCGTGGTCTCGTAAAAAAGAGGCCCCTCGTACAGGAACGTGGCGCCCAGCGAGTAGAGGTATGCGGCGGTGGTCCCGAGCACGACAAGGACGTCCATGGTGGCCGTGCGGTTCCTGAGCGCGTAGTACGAACCCCGGTAAAACGAATAACCCGTGATAGCCTGGACCGGCGTGGTAAGGGCGAAGAGCACATACGGTTTGGCCTCAAAGGCGACAAAGTGCGTGAGGACGATGATGGGGATGGAAAGCACGAGTGTGAAGAGAAAGGTCCGCAAAAGCGGCGTGCGCTCGGCAGCCCCTTCTCGGCGCTCGGTGGCGGCAATGCCGAAGCCCGCGTCCCGGATGGCACCCTTGATGACATCCTCGTCCGCCTCGAGGGGATTGTACGAGACATAGACCTTGTTGGCGGGAAGATTCACGGATACGAGGCGCACACCGGGAAGCGACCCCACCGACCCCTCGAGGGACCGGGCGCACATGGCACAGTGCATACCGGTGACGCCATAGACAATCGATGCATCCTCCACCGAGTAGCCGAGGCCGGATACAGCCTCGGTGATGGCGGCCCCGTCCACGACGTCGGGGTCGTAGGTGAAGGTCGCCGTGTTTGAGGTGACAGACACCTCCACCGAATCGATGCCGGGTACAGACGAGGCAAGCGACTCGAGGGACCGGGCGCACATGGCACAGTGCATGCCGCCGATGGACACGGTGACCGTCTTCATGCCCTCACCCGTGGAAGTATTCGGACGTGGGGCGGCGGTGATGGTGCTCCGTGCCCGGGATGCCTACCGAGTCTGCACGGCACTGCCTGCAGAGCCGGAACTGCGGCAGGTAGCGCTCGGCGGTCTCCCGCGCCTCCTTGAGCTCGTCGCACGTGGGGGCACGCCGTGACGAGAACGCGTTCACGGGGATGAGGGGGATGATGTTCATTATCCACGCCTTGCGCTCAGATGCCTCGCGGGCGATGGCCTCTATTTCACCCTCGTTGATGCCGGGGACGAGAACGGTGTTTATCTTGACCGGTATCTCGTGCTCGTACGCCGCCTCGATGCCCGCAAGCTGCTGGGCGGTGAGAATCGACGCGCCCTCCTCGCCACGGTAGACGGTGCCGTCATAAAGGACCCAGGAAACGATCTGCGAGACCACCGCAGGGTCTATCCCGTTGATGGTGACCGTGATGGACCCCACCCCGAGCTCGGCGAGCTCGTCAATCTTTCTGGGAAGGAGGAGGCCGTTTGAGGCGATGCACAGGTGCAGTTGCGGATGCGCATCGTGCACAAGACGCATGGCCTCGAAGGTCTCGGGATTGAAGAGCGGCTCACCGGGGCCCGCCACGCCGACGACGGAAAGTGTCGGATGCTCGCGCATGGCCTCCTCTACGCGGGCCACGGCGTCACGGGGGGAAAGCAGGCAGCCATAGGCGCCGGGGCGGTACTCGCACTTGTCCATGGTGCGGCTGCAGAAGTTGCACTGGATGTTGCATTTGGGCGCCACGGGAAGGTGGATACGCGCGGTGGTAAAGTGCGCCTTCTCGCTGTAGCAGGGGTGTGAACTCGTAAGGTGCGCGAACTTCGAACCCATCCTTCCCCACGTCTCATTCTTCATGGGACTGTTCACTCCTTCAGTGACGCGGCAAGTTCGCGTGCCCAGGCGGCACATGCCGAAAGCTCCTCGTCAGTGGGAACCCAGCGGACCTCGAAGGGCGGCGCCGCGCGGGCGATGCCGGCCTGCTCCACCAGCTCGTCCGCGGCGGCGCATCCGCCGCCGCCCCAGCCGTAGGAACCGAAGACGGCGCCCCGCTTCTTCTTGGGACGCAGGCCCTTGAGGTAGGTGAGCAGGCCGCCCACCGAGGGGAACATGCCGTTGTTGAGGGTGGGCGTCCCCACGAGCAGCGCCTTGGCCTCGAGAAGCTCCGCAAGCACGTAGCTGTTCTCCGTGTCGCGCAGGCGCATGAGGCGCACCTCAAATCCCTCATCGGCAAGCGCTGCTGCGGCGGCCTTGGCAAGTGCCTCGGTGGAGTTCCACATGGTCTCGTAGGCAATGACTATCTTGTCCCGCGCGGTGCCCGACGACCAGGCGCCGTACCATTCCAGGGCGGAAGCCGTATTGCCGCGCCATATGAATCCATGGTCGGGGGCGATGAGGTCTATGGCGATGCCCATCTCGGCCACGCGGGAAAGGAGGCGGGCGATAAGAGGACTATAGAGCCAGAGAATATTGGCGTAATAGTCGCCAGCGGCGGCACGGAGCGTCTGCTCGTCAATCTCGTCGCTGAATCGCCGTGATGAGGCATAGTGCTGCCCGAAGCCGTCCGAGGAGAAGAGGACCTTGTCCTCGGGGACGTAGGTCATCATGGAGTCGGGCCAGTGGAGCATGGGCGTTTTCACAAAGACGAGGGTCTTAGAACCCAAGGAGACCGTCTGGCCGTCCTCCACCGTCTCGATGGGCACGACCTCGCCAAAGTGCTTGGCAAGCTCCTCCTTGGCCTCGGGCGTCGCAAGAACCGTGGCGTTTGGGAGCATGCGGGCAACGTCGGGAAACGAGCCGGAATGGTCCATCTCCACGTGATTCACCACGAGGTAGTCGATGCGGTCAAGCGGCA
>JAHKLV010000239.1 GCA_020854925.1 Candidatus Methanofastidiosia archaeon
CACGGAAGGTGGCGGTTATAGGGACCCCGTGCGTCATCCAGGCACTGCGCAAGATGCTCGAGAGCGACAACGAAGTCCTCACCAGATTCAAGTCACACATTGCTCTTCTCATCGGCGTCTTCTGCACGGAGATCTTTGACTATGCCACCACCATGGCCGTTCTCGCGGAACGCGGCGTATCGCCGGGGGATATACGACGCATGGACATAAAAAAAGACATCATCGTGGAAACGTACGACGGCAGGGAGGAGACCATTCCCATCACGGAACGGCTGCACCGGCCCGGCTGTGATGCGTGCCTCGACTTTGCCGCCGTGGACGCCGACATATCTGCCGGTTCCATCGGGAGTGACGAAGGGTACACCACCATCCTCACGCGAACACACACCGGCGAGTTCTATCTTCACAGCGCACTGGAAAACGGGTGTGCGCAAGGTGTCCCCCTTGAGTCGACGAAGCTCATAGAAACGTTTGCACAGCGAAAGTATAGGAAAAACGCAAAGGGAACTTGATGCGTGGGTCCCCTATAGCCTATCTTTTGTAGATTGCCCACGCCCCTCTCGGGGCGGGGCCGACGCGGTATTCAGCTACGCGACCTACCACTGGCCTCGGACTGGGCTCACAGGCCATCCTTTGGTCTTGCATGCCCGAGGGAGGGCATATTCCACCGCTTCTTTCCGCGACCTCCGGGGCGGTCCCCTTCATCGCCTTGACGGAAAGGCGCTCTTTTCTTTTCCCTGCCTGTCAGTCTCCCGACAACACGTACGTGCCTCAGGTCCAGTCACATGGATAGAACTTCCTCACCCCGAAGGGCGAAACCGCGAGAAGACCCACGCAGGGACCCCTCTTTCGTATACGGTATATATACTTATCTAATAGAAAAAGCAATAAGAAAAAGAAAGAAGGGCAGCCCGCCACGCAGCAAAGGCATGCCTTCAACCACCCTACAGAAGGTCGTGGTCTTCCATCCACTGCTCAACTTCCTTCTCAAGCTGGTCCTGGCGGTCCTGCATGTAGGTCGTTATCTTTTCATAGGTCTCTGTCAGGCCCTTTTCCGCAAGCCAAGCTTCGACCGTAGCGTCGACCTCGGCCTGCATCTCGTCCATGTGCTCGTCGATCTTGACATAGGCCTCCATAAGCCCCTGCTCCTTCAGCCAGGCTTCAAGGTCCTCCTCGTCAAGCTCCTCATCCTGCAGGCAGGCGTCGATTTTGTTGAAGGCCCCGGTAAGCCCCTGTTGCTCCACCCATGCAGCAACTTTCTCATTTGCGGCCTCCTCCTTTTCCACGATATATGCATCGATGGCATCGTAGATGTCAAGAAGGTCCTGGGACTTGAGCCATTCCTCAATTTCGTTGTCGACCTCTTCCTGCTTTTTTTCCATGTACGCTATGACCTCGGAAAAATCCTCTTGTGATTCGTTCTCAGTAGGTGAACTCATGTGGTAACTCCTTGTGTGAGTAATACTACCTTTTCACATGGGTATAAAAGTATGACGCTTCCCACCAGGGGAGTATTTAAGAAGAATCCATGCAGATATACGTTGGTTGTAGCATGGAAGAGCACATTGACATCCTTGACTTTCTTCAAAAAAACGTGAAACCGGCATCCGGATGCACGGAAATCGGGGCAATCGCCCTCGGTTCATCGGTGTGCATGCAGGCCCTTGCAAAAGACGGCAAGGATGCTGGCATCTCCCCCGACCCTCGTGCCTTCGGGCGGATAGAGGTAACGCTCGATAAAAAAATGTACAAAAACGCCCACAGTGTGACCATACCAAACGCGGGTAACGGGAAAGGCATCGCCCTCGCTTCAGCCCTCGGCGTCTTTCTTGATGCAGCGGGGGACGGGATGTTGGAGCTCTTCAATCATGTGACCGACGATATACTCCACAAAGCGTGTGCCATCCTTCCCGTGGTATGGGTCAGCATCGACTTCAACAAAGAAAGCCCCTACATCCTCACTACGATAACATACGGTGGAAAGACACAGTCCTCGCTCATTACGGGAACACATACCAATGTCTCCCTTGTCCCAGCCGGTGACGCCCAAGAAGTAGCGACATCGCCTCTCGCCACACCGGCCCCGCTACGCATCGGGCTTCCCCTCGCCGAACTAGTGCGCATGGTAGACCGCATATCGGCAACGGAGGAAGCGGAGCTCCAAAAAACTATCGACCTCAATATGGCGCTTGTTGATGAAGGCATGAAAGGAACCTACGGCATGGGCATCGTGAAGTCGCTCCTCTGGATGCAGGAACAAGGAGATTTGGGTGATGGTATCTATGAACATATCAAGATAGCCGTTGCCGCCGCCGTCGAGGCTCGGATGGGGGGAGCGCCACTCAGCGCCATGTCCACGTCGGGCTCGGGAAATATGGGTATAACCGCATCGGTGCCCATCATCATTGCCGCACGGGAACGGAATCTGCCCATGCAAAAGGTGTACCGTGCACTCCTCCTCTCGCATTTCGTGGTGCGCCTCTCGGCAGACAATATGGGGGACCTCTCCATTTTATGTGGAGCTAACAATAAATCTGCCTTTGGTGCGGCTGCAGGCATTACCTACCTTCTTGGAGGGTCGGCAGCACATATTCGCCGGGCCATCAACGCTGTTGCGTCAAACCTTATCGGTTCTGCCTGTGACGGAGCCAAGTACAATTGTGCCCTTAAAGCCATGACCTCGGCATGTATCGCATGGGAAAGCGCTTTGCTCAGCCTTTACGGGGCAACGATAGCACATGACGGCATCGTTGACGATTCCATTGAAAAGACCTTTGAGAACATATCCCTCCTTTCGAAGGGGATGAATGCGCTTGATGACATGATTATCGACATCATCAGGGCGCATGATACGGACCAAGACGCCTGCTAGCACGAGGTGCGCTGCAGGTCTCCGCATACGGATGCAAGGATTCCATAGCCGGGGACCCGGTAATGTCCCCTCACCTCAGTAACAGTACTTCTCCAGACCAAGTAGCGAAGCGTCCCATGCAACCAGGCGCACGTCAGCCCGCACTCCGCGATATACGGATAGAGCATGAGACGTGGGCACCCGCCCTCTGCGCATTGTTCGCGCTCATGGATATATTTCAAAAGCCCGAGGACTAGGAGCGTACGCTGATTCTGTTCCACGACCTGGACAAGGCTGCGCTGCATGGCTAGACCTAGCTGCACGGCTATAAGAGACCGGCCCTATAGGGAACGGAAGTAACGTCATAATCACCGGGCACCACGCAACCATGCGTATAAAAATCGGCCAATAACAAAAGGAGGCTGGTCCCGGGGGAAATAGAGCCCCCCCGACCTGACGCGGGCCGGGTGGGATGCGCCAAAACGCATAACGCTTACGCATGAAAGACACAACAAAAAAAATGAGAGCGTTGCCGTGCGTGTTGTGACCGATATCTTACGCCCGATCCTGAGTCATTTCGGAA